>NZ_VCBQ01000040.1:0-42670 GCF_006386455.1 Paracoccus sp. FO-3
CCGTAACAGCACTCGAAAAAGGGTGAGATTCCCCCGTTTTGCGCCTTTGCCGCGACTGTTGCAGCAGGCACACAGTCGCGGCACCTGTCCCAAAGGCGAACTTCCCAGACTCGGCTTCCGCGCCCAAACTGCTGGTATGGAAGGAGGAAAGGAACAGGGACAATGAAAGGCACAGTCACTCTTACCGGGCGCAAGGGGGCGCTCGTCTCCGGCGAATACGAGGTCACGGGCGACACCATCCGGGTGTCCTATGCGGGCCACGAGCGATGCGTGCGGCTCGACGGCGGCTCGGTGGATCATCTGGCGCAATCGCTCCTGCGCGACCTGTGGCTGGAATGACGCGGCCCGCCCTGCGGCGGCACCGGCTGCGCGCCATCCCAGGCGCCTGAGGAAAGATGCGCCTTCCGCCCGATGGCGGCTTCATGCCGGAACCCGGCCGGAACCGCCCCAGGACGGGGCGCAGCGAAGGCAGGCGATGACGGCGACGATTCCGGCAAGGCGGACCCGCGCGGGGCTGGTTGCGGCGATGCGCAGCCCCCTCGGCCCCGGCCACCGTCCCGCCGCCGCGCCATGTCGGGACGCTTCTGCCCATGGGCCGGCTGGCCGGGCGGCTGATGCCCCGGGTCGCCCCGCGAAATCGGGGGTATCGCCCGGCGCAAAGCGTGATAAGGGATAACCTCGCCAATTTCTTCGTGATACTGGCCGCTCAGCACGGACAATCAGACGACAGAGAACCCAGCCATGCCCGCATATCGTTCCCGCACCACCACCCACGGCCGCAACATGGCGGGGGCCCGCGGCCTCTGGCGCGCGACCGGGGTGAAGAACAGCGATTTCGGCAAGCCGATCATCGCCATCGTGAACAGCTTCACCCAGTTCGTGCCGGGCCATGTGCATCTGAAGGACCTGGGCCAGATGGTCGCCCGCGAGGTCGAGGCGGCCGGCGGCATCGCCAAGGAATTCAACACCATCGCGGTCGACGACGGCATCGCCATGGGCCATGACGGCATGCTTTATTCCCTGCCCTCGCGCGAACTCATCGCCGATTCGGTGGAATACATGGTCAACGCCCATTGCGCCGACGCCATGGTCTGCATCTCGAACTGCGACAAGATCACCCCCGGCATGCTGATGGCGGCAATGCGGCTGAACATCCCGGCGATCTTCGTCTCCGGCGGGCCGATGGAGGCGGGCAAGGTCACGCTGGGCGACGGGCGCAAGGTCTCGCTGGACCTGGTGGACGCCATGGTCGCCGCCGCCGACGACAAGGTCTCGGACGCCGACCTCGCCGCCATCGAGGAAGCCGCCTGCCCGACCTGCGGCTCCTGCTCGGGCATGTTCACCGCCAATTCCATGAACTGCCTCAGCGAGGCGCTCGGCCTGTCGCTGCCCGGCAACGGCTCGACCCTGGCCACGCATGCCTTGCGCAAGACCCTGTTCCTGGAGGCCGGCCGCCGCATCGTCGAGGTGACGCGCCGCCATTACGAACAGGACGACGCCAGCGTCCTGCCCCGCGCCATCGCCAGCAAGGCCGCGTTCCTGAACGCCATGTCGCTCGACATCGCCATGGGCGGCTCGACCAATACCGTGCTGCACCTGCTGGCCATCGCCCAGGAAGGCGGGGTGGATTTCACCATGGACGACATCGACGCGCTGTCGCGCAAGGTGCCGTGCCTGTGCAAGGTCGCGCCGAACACCGCCAATGTCCATATGGAGGACGTGCATCGCGCCGGCGGCATCATGGCGATCCTTGGGGAACTCGACCGCGCCGGGCTGATCGACCGCGACTGCCCGACCGTCCACGCCCCCACGATCGGCGCCGCCATCGACCAATGGGACATCGCCCGCAGCAACGACCCGCAGACGCGCGAGCTGTTCCTGGCCGCGCCGGGCGGCGTGCCGACGCAGATGGCCTTCAGCCAGGCGACGCTCTGGCCGGACCTGGACCTCGACCGCGAAAAGGGCGTGATCCGCTCGGCCAAGGCGCCGTTCTCCAAGGACGGCGGGCTGGCGGTGCTCAAGGGCAATATCGCGCTGGACGGCTGCATCGTGAAGACCGCCGGCGTGGACGAATCCATCCTGGTGTTTTCCGGCCGGGCCAAGGTCTATGAAAGCCAGGACGCCGCCGTCTCCGGCATCCTGACCGGCAAGGTCGAGGCCGGCGACGTGGTCGTCATCCGCTACGAAGGCCCCAAGGGCGGGCCGGGCATGCAGGAAATGCTGTATCCGACCAGCTACCTGAAATCGAAAGGGCTGGGCAAGGCCTGCGCGCTGATCACCGACGGCCGCTTCTCGGGCGGCACCTCGGGGCTTTCCATCGGCCATGTCAGCCCCGAGGCGGCGGCCGGCGGCACCATCGGCCTGGTCCGCGACGGCGACCGGATCGAGATCGACATCCCCAACCGCTCGATCCGCCTGGCCGTGCCCGAGGACGAGCTGGCCGCCCGCCGCGCCGAACAGGACGCCAGGGGCTGGAAACCGGCGCAGCCGCGCCAGCGCCAGGTCTCGGCCGCGCTCAGGGTCTATGCGCAATTCGCCGCCTCGGCCGACAAGGGCGCGGTGCGCATCCTGCCGGAATAGTCCCGCCAAGCCCCCGGTCCTGCCGCAAGGCGGCGGGGCGGGGGCGGCCTTGCCCCGCCGAACCGGCCCCACCGACCGGTCTCGCCGGCGGGGCTTGCGCCGGCCTGCGAAACCCTGATGACTGGCCGGCGAGCATCCAGCCGGACCCCGCCCATGCCGCCCAGCATCCTGTGGCTTTGCCGCGACTTCCGTTTCCGGGACAATGCCGCCCTGGCCGCCGCCGCGGGCGCGGGGCCGGTGCTGCCGGTCTTCCTGATCGACGGCGCCTTGCGGGCGCAGGGCGCGGCCAGCCGCTGGCGGCTGCAGCGCGCCCTGCTGGCCTTCGATGCCGAACTGCGCCGCCGCCACGGCGCGACCGTGCTGGTGCTGGAAGGCGAGCCCTGGGACATCCTGCCCGCCCTGGCCGCCCGCATCGGCGCGGGGTCGCTGCACAGGAACGACTGGCCCGAACCCGCGACCATCGCCGCGCAGCAGCGGCTGGGCCGGGCGCTGGCCGGCACGCCCGTGCGGCTGGTGCTGCATCCGGGCCATCTGCTTGTGCATCCCCGCGCCCTGCGCACCGGCTCGGGCGGCGCCTATCGCGTCTTTACCCCCTTCGCCCGCGCCCTGCGCGCCATCGGCCCCGACCGGCCCGGCGGCGAAGCGGCGAGCCTTTCACCGCTGGCCGACCCGCCGCGGGGGCTGGCGCTCGACCGGCTGGACCTGGCCCCGGACCTGCATCGCGGCCGCGCGGTGCTGGAGCGCCACGCCCTGCCCGCGGGCGAGGCCGCGGCGCAGGCCCGGCTCGGCGATTTCCTGGACCGCGCCGCGGGTTACGCCGCGCAGCGCGACCGCCCCGACCTGCAGGCGACCTCGGGCCTGTCCGAGCATCTGGCCATGGGCGAGATCGGCCCGCGCGACCTCTGGGCCATCGCCTCGGCCCGCGCCAAGGCCGATCCCGCCGCCAGCCCCGGCATCGCGGCCTTCCTGACCGAGCTGATCTGGCGCGAATTCGCCTGGCACCTGCTGATCGAGTGTCCCCGGCTGGCACGCCAGCCCTGGCGGCCGGAATGGGCGGATTTCCCCTGGCGCGGCGACAGCGCCGCGCTGACCCGCTGGCGCCGGGCCGAAACCGGCATCGCGCTGGTCGATGCCGGGCTGCGCGAGATGCGCGTGACCGGGCGGATGCACAACCGGGTGCGCATGGTGGCGGCCAGCTGGCTGACCAAGCACCTGCTGACCGACTGGCGGCTGGGGCTGGCGCATTTCGCCGACAGCCTGACCGACTGGGATCCGGCCGCGAATGCGATGAACTGGCAATGGGTGGCGGGCTGCGGCCCGGATGCGGCGCCCTTCTTCCGCATCTTCAACCCCGAACGGCAGGCCGCGCAATTCGACCCGCAGGGCCGCTATCGCCGGCGCTGGCTGCTGGGCTGGCAGGGCGCCGAGGGCGAAAAGGCGCGGGCCTATTTCGACAGCCTGCCGCCCGGCTGGGACGTGCCCTGCACCTGGCAGGACCGCGCCACGCCCGAGAGGCTGGCCCAAGGCCGGGCCCGCGCGCTGGAGGCCCATGCCGCCTTCCGCCGCCAGGCCCCAGTCGATGACCGCTGACCGCCGCGCCAGCCCGGCGCGGCCCTGGCAGGCTGCTGAAAAAGGATTTCGAGAGGGCGGCGCAGCGGAAATCGTTCTGGATCCAGTTGATATCGGCCCGAAATGGGGTGTTTTCGGCAAGTTTGAGGCGGATTTCCCGGTTCCCGCCCGCGCTGTCCTGTCGCAAGGACTTTTTCAGCAGCCTGCTAGCCCTCCAGCCCCATTTGGCGCAGCGCCTGCCGGACCTGGTCCTCGACCGACAGGGCCATGTCGACCACCACGCCGTCCTCGTCCGCCGCCAGCGGCTCCAGCGTGGCCAGCTGCGAATCCAGCAGCTTGGCCGGGAAGAAATGCCCCTCGCGATGCGACAGCCGGCTTTCCAGAAGCGCGCGCGAGCCATGCACGTGCAGAAAGCGCACCCGCGGCGCGCCCTCGCGCAGGATGTCGCGATAGGCCCGCTTCAACGAGGAACAGCCGATGACCGAGGACTGCCCCAGCGCCTCGTTGCGGCCGATCTCGGCGGCCAGCGCCCGCAGCCAGGGCGCGCGGTCGTCGTCGTCCAGCGGGATGCCCGCGCGCATCTTGGCCACATTGGCCTCGGGGTGGAAGCTGTCGCCCTCGACGAAGGGCCAGCCCAGATGCGCGGCCAGCGCCTCGCCCGTGGTGCTCTTGCCGCAGCCCGAGACGCCCATGACCACGATATGCTGCACCGCGCCGCTCACAGCAGCCACCAGCCGATCAGGGCGAAGCCGAAGGCGATGGTGCCCAGCAGCGTCTCCATCACCGTCCAGGTCTTCAGCGTGGTCTTTTCGTCCATGTCGAGGAACCGCCCGACCAGCCAGAAGCCGGAATCGTTGAAATGGCTCAGCACGGTCGCGCCGCCGGCGATGGCCACCACCAGGAAGCAGCGGTCGAACTCGCTCAGCCCCGTGGTCGCCGCCACCGTCGGCGCGATCAGCCCGGCGGTGGTGGTCAGGGCCACCGTGGCCGAGCCCTGCGCCACCCGCAGCGCCATCGAGATGACGAAGGCCGCCACGATCAGCGGCATGCCCACCGCGTCGAGGCTGGAAGCCAGCGCCTCGCCGATGCCGCTGGCGCGCAGCACGCCGCCGAACATGCCGCCGGCGCCCGTGACCAGGATGATGGCGCAGATCGGCGCCAGCGCGCCGTCCATGATGCGCTCGATCTCGGTCGCGCTGCGGCCGCGGCCCAGCAGCGCCATGGCCACCAGCACGGTGATCAGCAGCGCGATGGGCGTCTGGCCGATCAGCCGCAGCACCGTGACCCAACCCGCGCCGGCATCGACGACGCCCATGGTCGCCAGCGTGCCCAGCCCGGTGTTCAGGAAGATCAGCGCCAGCGGCAGCAGCAGCACCAGCATCACCGTGCCGAAGCTGGGCGGGATGCGGTCATGGCCCTCGGCCTCGACCGCGCCCAGGATCTCGGGGATCGGCAGCACGAAGCGCCGCCCGGCCCAGAGCCCGAACAGGTAGCTGCCGAAGAACCAGGTCGGCAGCGCCACGACCAGCCCGACCACCACCAAAAGCCCGATGTCCGCGCCCAGCAGGTCGCCCGCCGCCACCGGCCCCGGATGCGGCGGCAGCAGCGCATGCATGGCCGCAAAGGCCCCGGCCGCCGGCAGCGCGTAAAGCAGCACCGAACCGCCAAAGCGGTAAGCCACGCTGAAGATGATCGGCAGCATCACCACCAGCCCGGCGTCGAAGAAGATCGGAAAGCCGAACAGCAGCGAGGCCACGCCCAGCGCAAAGGGCGCGCGCTCGGCGCCGAACTGGCCGATCAGCCGGTCCGCCAGCACCTGCGCGCCGCCGGTGATCTCCAGCAGGCGCCCGATCATGGCGCCGAAACCCACCAGCAGCGCCACCGTGGCCAGGGTCGAGCCGAAGCCCTGCATCAGCACCGCGATGACATCGGCCATGGGAACGCCCGCGACCATCGCGGTCATCAGGCTGACCAGGACCAGCGAGACAAAGGCATGCAGCCGGAACCGCATGATCAGGACCAGCAGCACTAGAACCGCCGCCAGGGCGATCAGCAACAGCACGACCGTGCTGTGAACGGGCTCGACAGGATTCATGAAAGGGGCTCCTCCAGCGAAAGGGTCGTGGGACGGCTAGGGCCTGGTCCTGCCGCCCGCAGATTCGGGGCGCGGCCAGGCATCCGTCGGTTTTCGTGGCCGTTAGCGATAACAGATGCCGGGTGAAAAGTTAAGACGTTTCGCGCCGGTGCCGCGCCGCGGTGGCAAGATCGTGCAGCAGCCGCATTTCGTCCGACAGTGCCAGCTCCAGCGCCGCCTCGGGGCCGGACACGACGCCGGGGTCTTCCTGGCCGTCCAGCATCACCTCGCGATCCTCCAGCCATTGCAGCATCTCGGCCTGCACGCTCTCGGGCGAAAGCTCCAGCAGCTTCTGAAAGGTGCGGCGATGCGCGATCACCCGGCCTTCGAGGCCGTCGATCCGCGCGGCCAGCCTGTCCATCCTGTCCATGCGCGATTTCCCTGAGTTTTCCGGGAATCATGATGGCACAGATGCCGGAACCGGCAAAGCCGTTCAGTTCCGCGAGGTCAGGCTGCCGCCCTCGATCCGCCGCAGCGAGATTTCCAGCCGCGCCTCGGCGGCGATGATCTCGGCGCGCACGCGCTTGGTATAGATCATGTGGTCCTGCGCCGCCCGCGCCGCCGCCGGCGCGTCGCGGGCCATGATCGCGTCATAGATGGCGCGGTGCTGGGCGCGCAGCACGTCGCGCACCTCGGGCCGGGCATACAGCTTTTCGCGGTTGTGGAACACGCCCTTGCGCAGCATCCCCGACAGCGCCCGCATGATCTGCAACAGCACGATGTTGTGGCTGGCCTCGTAGACGGCGACATGCAGGTCCACGTCCGCCTCGGCCTCCTCGCGGAAATCGGCCTCGGCATGGGCCTGGTGGATGCGCTCCATGCAGCGGGTCAGGGTCGCGCGGTCCACGTCGTTGGCCCGCGTGGCCGCCAGGCTGGCCGCCATGCCCTCCAGCGTGGCGCGCAGCTCCAGGTAATCGTCCACCACCTCGGGACGCGAGGCCATCAGCTCGACCAGCGGATCGGTGATCGAGGTGGCCAGCGGCGCCACCCGCCGCCCGCCGCCCGGATCGGCGACGATCAGCCCCTTGTCCTCCAGCATGCGGATGCCCTGGCGCAGCGTCGGGCGCGACACGTTCAGCCGCAGCGCCATCTCGCGCTCGGCCAGCAGCGGATCACCGGGGCGCAGCGAACCTTCGAGAATCAGATCCTCGATATGGCGCGCGGTGGTCTCCGCAGCGGGGGCGCCCTTGTTCACTTCGCTGGCCATCTCCGACTCCTCTGGGCAACCGCCGGAAATTCAGTGGGTTAGGCGGCGACATCCGGTCCTGCAGATTAGCCGCAGCGCCGGGTCGGGCGCAATGGATTTCCCACTTGACCCAAGCGGTAAAATTATTTTACCAAGAAAGGAGGGAAGGTAAAGCAATCTGATCAGCCGGTGCCGTGCAGCGCCGGGTCGATTGCATCAAGGGAGGGGGGAAAGCCATGACGGCAGACCGTGCGGACCTGCTGGACCGCCTGCGCGCCATCGTCGGGCGAGGGCATGTGCTGACCGCGCCCCGCACGACGCGCCGCTACACCCGCGGCTTCCGCTATGGCGAGGGGCCGGTGGCCGCGGTGGTCCGCCCCGGCTCTCTGGTGCAGATGTGGCGGGTGCTGAACGCCGCCGTCGCCTCGGGGCGCGCGGTGATCCTGCAGGCCGCGAATACCGGGCTGACCGGCGGCTCGACTCCCTGGGGCGATGACTACGACCGCGAGATCGTGCTGGTCTCGGTCATGCGCCTGCGCGGCATCCACCTGCTCGGCGCGGGCGAACAGGCGGTCTGCCTGCCCGGCGCGACGCTCGACAGCCTGGAAAAGCGCCTGCGCCCGCTGGGACGCGAGCCGCATTCCGTGATCGGCTCATCCTGCATCGGGGCCTCGGTCCTGGGCGGCATCTGCAACAATTCCGGCGGCGCGCTGATCCAGCGCGGCCCCGCCTATACCGAGATGAGCCTTTACGCCGAGATCCGCGCCGACGGCTCGGTCGCGCTGGTCAACCACCTGGGCCTCGACCTCGGCGACGACCCCGAGGAAATCCTCGCCCGCGTCGAGGCGGGCAAGCTGCCCGCGCCCGCGCCCACCGACGCCTGGGCCTCGGACCGCGAATATGCCGACCACGTCCGCGACATCGAGGCCCAGACCCCCGCCCGCTTCAACGCCGATCCGCGCCGGCTGCACGAGGCGTCGGGCTGCGCCGGCAAGCTCGCCGTCTTTGCCGTGCGGCTGGACACGTTCCAGGCCGAAAAGGACACGGCGGTCTTCTATGTCGGCAGCAACGATCCCGACGAGCTGACCGGGATCCGCCGCCATATCCTGGCGCATTTCCAGAGCCTGCCCATCGCCGGCGAATACATCCACCGCGAAGCCTATGACGTGGCGGCGAAATACGGCAAGGACACCTTCCTGTTCATCCGCCATGCCGGCACCGACCGCATGCCCGCCTTCTTCGCCGCCAAGGCGCGCATGGACGCGCTGACCGAGCGGCTGGGCCTGGGCGCGACGCTTTCGGACCGGCTGGCGCAGGGGGTGGCATCCCTCGCCCCCCAGCACCTGCCCAAGCGGATGAACGACTTCCGCGACCGCTACGAACACCACCTGCTTCTGCGCATGGGCGGGGCGGGCATCGCCGAGGCGCGCGACTACCTGACCGGCATCTTCCCCTCGGCCCAGGGCGACATGTTCGAATGCACCCCGGACGAGGGCAAGGCCGCCTTCCTGCACCGCTTCGCCGTGGCCGGCGCCGCCGTGCGCTACCGCGCCATCCACGCGCGCGAGGTGCAGGACATCGTGGCGCTGGACATCGCGCTGCGCCGCAACGACCGCGACTGGGTCGAGCGCCTGCCGCCCGACCTGGACGCGAAGATCGAGAAGAAGCTCTATTACGGCCATTTCTTCTGCCACGTCTTCCACCAGGACTATGTGGTGAAAAAGGGCCAGGACTGCCTGGCCGTGGAACATGAGATGTGGCGCCTGCTGGACCGGCGCGGCGCCGAATACCCGGCCGAGCATAACGTCGGCCATCTTTACCACGCCAAGCCGGAGCTGGCCGGCTTCTACCGGCAGCTGGACCCGACCAACAGCCTGAACCCCGGCATCGGCCAGACCTCGAAATGCGCGCATTGGCATTGACGCCGGCGCCATCCAAGACGACCGCGCAGGATTGCGCACCCGCAACGGCGGAACCGCCCGCCCCATCTGAGGAGGAAAGATGGCTGGACTAATCACATTCATCCTGGCCCTGCTGCCCATCGCCACGGTCTTCGTGCTGCTGGTGGTGCTGGCGAAATCGGCCAAGTTCTCGATGCTGGTGGCCTATCTCGTCACCGCCGCCACCGCCCTACTGATCTGGGGCACCGAGCTTAACAAGGTCCTGGGCGCCACCGTCAACGGCGCCGTGACCGCGGTCAGCCTGCTCTATATCGTCTTCGGCGCCATCCTGATGCTCTACACGCTCGAGGAAAGCGGCGGCATCCGCTCGATCCGGGCCGGCTTCACCTCGATCTCGCCCGACCGGAGGGTGCAGGCGATCATCATCGCCTGGCTCTTCGGCTCGCTGATCGAGGGCGCCTCGGGCTTCGGCACGCCGGCGGCCATCGCCGCGCCGCTGCTGGTCGCCATCGGCTTTCCCGCCATGGCCGCCGTCATGGTGACGCTGATCATCCAGAGCACGCCGGTCTCCTTCGGCGCGGTCGGGACGCCGATCCTGGTCGGCGTGCGCACCGGCCTTGCCGACCAGCAGATCGTCGAGGCGACCATCGCGCCCATGGCCTTCGGCGACTACCTGCTGGAGATCGCGGTCAAGGTCGCCACCATCCACGGGCTGATCGGCTTCCTGATCCCGCTGATCCTGGTCGGGATGCTCACGCGCTTCTTCGGCGCCAACCGCTCCTTTGCCGAAGGCTTCCGCATCTGGAAGTTCGCACTGTTCGCGGGCCTCGCCTTCACCGTGCCCTACTACCTCATCGCCGCGACGCTGGGACCGGAATTCCCCTCGCTCCTGGGCGGCATCGTCGGGCTCATGATCGTGGTGCCGGCGGCGAAACGCGGCTTCCTGATCCCCAGGGAAAGCTTCGACTTCCCGCCGCGCCGCGACTGGAACGACAACTGGGTCGGCAAGCTCGACGATCTCGAGGACCACAATGCCCACAAGCCGGTGATGCCGCTGGTCAAGGCCTGGGCGCCCTATGTCTTCGTCGTGGCCCTGCTGGTCATCACCCGCTCGATCGCGCCGATCAAGGCATGGCTCACCTCGCCCGAGATGACGATCGCCTTCCGCGACCTGTTCGGCTCGGGCATCAACGCCTCGGTGCAGGTGCTGTTCCTGCCCGGCACGATCCTGATCCTGGCCTCGCTCTTTACCTTCGTGCTGCACGGCATGTCAGGGCGCGACTACGGCCGGGCGCTCAAGGCTTCGGGCACGACCATGATCGCCGCCGCCCCGGCGCTGCTGCTGGCGGTGCCGATGGTGCAGGTGTTCCTGAACTCGGCCTCGGACAGCTATGCCAGCATGCCCATCGTCCTGGCGCAGGGCGTCTCGTCGGTGGTGGGGGATGCCTGGCCGATGTTCGCGCCGCTGATCGGGGCCATGGGCGCCTTCGTCGCCGGCTCGAACACGGTCAGCAACATGATGTTCTCGCTCTTCCAGTTCTCGACCGCCGAACAGATCGGCCTGGGGGCTGCGGGCGCGGGCACCGTGGTGGCGCTGCAAGCCATCGGCGGGGCCGCCGGCAACATGATCTGCGTCCATAACGTCGTCGCCGCCTCGGCCACCGTCGGGCTGACCGACCGCGAGGGCGCGATCATCCGCCAGACCCTGATCCCAATGGCCTATTACGTCGTGCAGGGCGGGCTGATCGGCTTTGCGCTGCTGACCGGCAACCCCATGTGGTGGGTCGCCGCCGCGATCTGGGCGGGTGCGGTGCTGTTCTTCATGTCGCGCAACCGCGGCCCCCGTCCCGACACCGTCGCCAACTAGGGGGAAACCATGACCGGAGAGCCAAAACCGACAGTCGGTCTGTTCGTGACCTGCCTTGTCGACGCCATCCGCCCGCAGATCGGCTTCGCGGCCCTCCAGCTTCTTGAGGAAGCGGGCTGCGTGGTCGAGGTGCCGCAGGCCCAGACCTGCTGCGGCCAGCCGGCGCTGAACAGCGGCGACGACCGCGACGCGGCGCATCTGGCCCGCCAGACCATCGCCGCCTTCGAGGGCTACGACCATGTCGTCCTGCCCTCGGGCTCCTGCGCGGCGACCATGGTGCATGGCTACCCGGAACTTCTGGCGGGCGACCCGGACTGGGCCGCCCGCGCCCGCGCCATGGCGGCGAAGACCCATGAGATCACCAGTTTCCTCCACGATGTCATGGGCTTCATGCCACGGGGGCGGAGGTGCGATGCCTCCGCCACCTATCACGACAGCTGCTCGGGCCTGCGCGAGCTGGGCGTCGCCGCGCAGCCGCGCGCACTGCTGGCCCAGGTCGAGGGGCTGGAGATGCGCGGCCTGCCCGGCAACGACGCCTGCTGCGGCTTCGGCGGCACCTTCTGCGTGAAATATTCCGCCATCTCGAACGCCATCGTCACCGAAAAGGCCGAGGCGGTCGAATCCACCGGCGCCGACCTCCTGCTGGCCGGCGACCTGGGCTGCCTGATGAACATGGCCGGCAAGCTGCATCGCCGCGGCGCCAAGACCCGCTGCTTCCACACCGTCGAGGTGCTGGCCGGCCGCGCCCAGGGCCCCGCCATCGGCGAGGACGCGCCATGAACGCGCCCTTCAAGGCCCCGTTCAAGGCCCCGTTCAAGGCTCGCGCCGCGGCGGCCCTGGCCGACCCGGTGCTGAAGACCGCCATCGACCGCACCACCGGCAATGCCGAGCGAAAGCGCGCCGCGGCCCTGGCCGCATTCCCCGAATTCGAGGCCGCCCGCGCCCGCGGCCAGGCGATCAAGGATCATGTCATCGCCCATCTGGGCCATTACCTGGAGATGTTCGAGCGGAACGCCACCGCCCGCGGCGCGCAGGTCCACTGGGCCGGCGACGATGCCGAGGCCCGCGCCATCGTCACCCGCATCTGCCTGGCCGCCGACGCCAGGCTGGTGACGCGCGCCAAATCCATGCTGGGCGAGGAGATCGGCCTGCCCCATGCCCTGGCCGATGCCGGCATCGAGCGGGTCGAGACCGACCTGGCCGAGCATATCATCCAGCTGGCGGGCGAGGCCCCCTCGCATATCATCTGGCCCGCCATGCACCGCACCCGCGAGCAGGTGGCGGAACTCTTCAAGACCGGCCACCAGCCGCCGCCCGCCGCCGAAGACCCGGCGACCATGGTGCAAAGCGCCCGCCGCGTCCTGCGCGAGAAATTCCTGTCGGCCGACATCGGCATATCCGGCGCGAATTTCCTGGTCGCCGACACCGGCGCCACCTGCACCGTCACCAACGAGGGCAATGCCGAGCTGACCACCACGCCCCCGCGCATCCATATCGTCACCGCGGGGATCGAGAAGCTGGTGCCCTCGACCGCGCACGCCCTTGCGCTGCTGCGCCTGCTGGTGCGGTCGGCGACGGGCGGCGAGATGACGCAATACACCACCTTCCACGCCGGCCCGAAGCGCCCCGGCGATGCCGACGGGCCCGAGGAGATGCATATCGTCCTGGTCGACAACGGCCGCACGAAGATGCTGGCCGACGAGTTCCGCGAGATGCTGCGCTGCATCCGCTGCGGCGCCTGCATGAACCATTGCGTGGTCTATCGCCAGATCGGCGGGCATGCCTATGGCGGCACCTATCCCGGCCCGATGGGCTCGGTGCTGACGCCGGTGCTGGACGGGCTGGCGGCGTCCCGCGACCTGCCCAATGCCTGCACCATGAACGGCCGCTGCGCCGAGGTCTGCCCGGTCGGCATCCCGATCCCCACGCTCTTGCGCGCCTGGCGCCGCCGCAGCTGGCGCGAGGGGCTGGAGCCCGGCCCGGTCCGCGCCGGCATCGGGCTTTGGGCGCAATTTGCCCGCCGGCCGCGGCTTTATCGCCTGGCGACCCGCATCGGGCTGCCCGCGCTGCGGCTGTTCGGCAAGGGCGGCTGGATTTCGCGCCTGCCGCTGGCCGGGGGCTGGACCGACCACCGCGACCTGCCGCGCCCGGCGGCCCGCAGCTTCATGGACCAATACCGCGCCCAGCAGAAGGCCCGCAAATGACCGCCCGCGACCGCATCCTTTCGGCCATCCGCGCCACCCTCGGCCCCGGCAAGCCGCCCGAGCGGATCGCGGCCGAGGCCGCCGCCCTGCTTGAGGATCCCTACGCCGCCCGCCCGCGCCTTGCCGCGCCGGAACTGCCCGAGGCCTTCGCGCTGAAGGCCGCCGCGCTCGGCACCACCATCGACCGCATCGCCACGCTGGCCGAGGTGCCGCGGGCCATGGCCCGCTATCTGGACGCGCATGGCCTGCCGCCCCGCTTCGCCATGCAGCCGGCGCCGGAACTGGCGGGGCTGGACTGGCAGGGCCTCGCCCCGCATCCGGGCGTCGCCGCGGACGAGCCCGCGGCGCTTGGCCTGGCGCTTTACGGCATCGCCGAAAGCGGCTCTCTGGTCATCCATTCGGGACCGCAGAACCCGATCCTGCTGTCCTTCCTGCCGCTGCACCATGTCGTGCTGCTGCGCGAGGCGACGCTCTTGCCCTACCTTGAGGACTATGCCGCCCGCCTTGCCGCCCAGGCGATCCCGCGCAACGCCATCCTGATCACCGGCCCCAGCGGCACCACCGACATCGAGGGCAGCTATGTCCGCGGCGCCCATGGCCCCGGCTTCCTGCATGTCATCCTGATCGCGGGCTGACCGCCGCGCCGATTTGTCCTAGCATTGCGGCACCGATGGGAGGCCGCGATGCCCGACGCCCCGCAAGCGCAGGAAATGCCGCAGGAAACGCCGCGCGAGCATTTCCTGCTTTTCGTCGCCATCCCGCCGCCCGAGGTGGTGGCGCGGATCGAGGCCGCCTGGCAGCTCGCCCAGCGCCGCGACCGCTTTCGCCGCGCGACGCTGCACATGACCATCCTGCCGGTGATCCGTACCCCGCAGCTCCAGCCATGGATGGCCGAGGCGCTCGGCCGCCCGCTGGAGGGGCTGGATTTTCCCGCCTTCGACCTGGTGCTGGACCAGCTGACCACCTTCGGGCCGCCGCGCCGCCGCGACCGGCCGCTGGTGCTGGTCGGCCGGCAGGAAAACCCCGCCCCCGACGCGCTGTGCCAGACGCTGTGGCAGCGGCTGGCCGGCGCCGGGCTGGGCGTCGCCCGCCACCGCGTCACCCCGCATGTGACGCTGGCCTATGGCAAGCCCCTGCCGCCGCAGGGCATCGCGGTCCCGCCGGTGCATTGGCGGGTGGACCAGCTTACGCTGATCGACAGCCTGCAGGGCCTGGGCCGGCACGTGCCGCTGGCGCGCTGGCCGCTGCGCTGAACCGCGGGGCGCCGAAGCCTTATCGACAATCCCCGCCGCCCGCCTTATCCATGGCGCCATGAGCGCGGGATCAGAAGAAACCCTGGCGGTCCGCATCAGCCGCGTGCTGGCCGACCGCATCGTGGCGGGCGAGATCGGCCCCGGCGAGCGCCTGCGCCAGGACCGCATCGCCGAGGAATTCGGCGCCAGCCACGTCCCCGTCCGCGAAGCCTTCCGCCGCCTCGAAGCCCAGGGCCTGGCGATCAGCGAGCCGCGCCGCGGCGTCCGCGTCGCCGCCTTCGACCTGCCCGAGGTCAAGGAGGTGGCCGAGATGCGCGCCGCGCTCGAGGAACTGGCGCTGCGCCATGCCGCGCCGCACCTGACCCCGGCCATCCTGCATGCGGCGGAAGAGGCGACCAAGGCCGGCGACGCCTCGCGCGACGTGCGCTCGTGGGAGGCGGCGAACCGCCGCTTCCACAAGCTGATCCTGACCCCCTGCGCCATGCCGCGGCTGCTGGCCGCCATCGACGACCTGCACGCCGCCAGCGCGCGCTTCCTCTTCGCCGCCTGGCAGTCGAACTGGGAGACGCGGACCGACCACGACCACCGCGCCATCCTGGCCGCGCTGCGCAAGGGCGACGTGGACGCCGCCTGCGCCACGCTGGCGCGCCATGTGCGCTGGATCGGCCGCCGCCCGGCGCCCCCGGCCAGCGACAAGCGCGACGCCTTCGCCATCCACGGCTAGCCGCGCCGCTCGGCCACCAGCCAGCTGGCGACATAGGTCAGCGCGACGCCCCGCGGGCCCCCGTGCAATGCCTCGTAGCGCGCCATGAAGTCGCGCAGCGCGCCCGGCGACCGGATATGCCCGGCGCAGCCGTTGACCCCGGTGGCGCGCAGGTGGCGCAAGACCTCCAGCGCGCCGGGGAAATGCAGCACGATCCGCCATTCCCCCGCACCCCGGACCCGCCAGCCCGCCGGCAGCAGCGCCGCCATCTGCGCCCCGCTCAGGTATGACGGCGCCGCCGCCCGGCTGCCCAGCGCCCGCAGCTCGGGAAAATGCCCCGGCGCGAACCCCGAAAGCGCCAGCCAGCCCCCCGGCGCCACCGTATCGCACAGCCGGCCCACGACCCGCGCCGGATCGGCGACCCATTGGATCATCGAGGCCGAGGCGGCCAGGTCCACCGCCCCCGGCAGCGCCACCTCGGCGATGTCGCCCGGCCGGTATTCCGCCGCCACCCCCGGCAGTTCCGGCGCGGCCAGGTCATTGAGCCACAGCCGCGCGGGCCGCAGCCCCAGCAGGTGCCGCGTCAGGTGGCCCGAGCCATGGCCCGCCTCCAGCACCCGCGCCGGCCGGTGCCCCGGCGCGGCCCGGCGATAGGCCGCGAACAGCCGCGCCGCGATCCGCCGCTGCGCCAGCGCCGCGCCGTCATAGGTCGCCATGCCGCGCGCGAATGACCGCGCCACCCGCCCGGCCAGCGCGGTCATGCCCCGACCCCCGGCGTGGGGCGACAGGGCAAGGGTTTCCCCCGGCCCGCGCCTTCCGGGCCGCACCCATGCCCCCCGGCCAGCGCGGATGCCAATGCGCCGCTCATGCCAGCACCTCGGCCCAGTCGCGCCATTGCGCAAAGGGATTGTGCCCGCACTCCAGCACCCGCGTCTCGACCGGCCAGCCCTGCCAGGCGCGGATCAGGTTCTTCAGCGGAAAGATGCGGTCGGCCGCGCCCAGCCAGATGCGGTCGAAACCCGGCACCTGCCCGGCGTCCCAGCCCATCACCGCCTGCAACTCGTCGCGCAGCGCGGCGGGATCGGCGCCCGCGGCGACGGCGCAGCCCGCCCGCCGGCCGAATTGCCGCAGCGAGACCTCGGACAGGTTCGCCGCCGTGGCCCGCACCGTCTCGCGCGGGATGCCCAGGTCGTCGTCGCAGGGCGCCCAGGAACCGCAGGCCGCGACTTTGCGGCGAAAGCCGGCCAGGCCCGGCAGCCGGCAGGCCGCCGCCACGCCAAAGGACCAGGCGACCAGGTCCATCGCCGCGTATCCCCGCGGCCAGTCCGGCAGGGCCAGGTCGCGGTAATCCGACAGCACCAGCACATCCGCCGCCCCGGCCAGGTGCCGGAACGGCGCCGCCCCGGCCGCCCAGCCGGTCAGCACCACGATCAGCTCGGACGCGCCCTCGCGGCGCAGCCATTCCGCCCTCATGGCCGGTCCGCGGGCCAGCCCGCGATCTCGACCATGGCGGCGCAGATGCGCGCCACCTCCTCGGGCCGGGCGACAAAGGGCGGCATGCAGTAAAGCAGCCGCCCGAAGGGCCGCAGCCAGACCCCGCTTTCGCGGCAAAAGCCATGCACGCGCGCCATGTCCAGGGCCTCGCGCAGCTCGATCACGCCGATGGCGCCCAGCACCCGCACGTCGCGCACGCCGGGCAGGCCGCGCGCCGGGGCAAGGCCCTGCGCCAACCCCGCCTCGATCCCCGCGACCTGCCCCTGCCAGGCGCCCTCGGCCAGCAGGTCCAGGCTTGCGCAGGCCACGGCGCAGGCCAGCGGATTGCCCATGAAGGTCGGCCCGTGCATCAGGACCGGCGCCGGCCCGTCCGAGATCGCCTCGGCCACCCGGCCGGAGGCGACGGTGGCGGCAAAGCTCATCATGCCGCCGGTCAGCGCCTTGCCCAGGCACAGGATGTCCGGCACCACCCCGGCGCGCTCCATGGCGAAAAGCGTGCCGGTGCGGCCGAAGCCGGTGGCGATCTCGTCCAGGATCAGCAGCACGCCATGCCGGTCGCACAGCGCCCGAACCCCGGCCAGCCAGCGCGGGTGATAGAACCACATGCCCCCCGCGCCCTGCACCACCGGCTCGATGATGAACCCCGCGATTTCACGCGCTTTTTCCGCAAGCAGCGCCTCGACCGCCCCCAGCCCGTTCCGCGCCGGATCGTCCGTCCATTCCGCGCCGAAGGGGATGGGCGGGCGCGGCACGAAATGCTGCACCTGCAAGGCGGCGCCGAAATGGCTGTGCATCCCGGTCTCGGGATCGCACAGGCTCATCGCCTTCCAGGTATCGCCGTAATAGCCGCCGCGGGCCGAGGCGAAAGCCACCCGCCCCGCCTGCCCCAGCCCAAGCTGCGCCTGCACCGCCATCTTCAGCGCCACCTCGACCGCGACCGAGCCGCTGTCGGAATAGAAGATGCGGTCCAGCCCCGCGGGCAGCATCCCGACCAGCCGCCGCGCCAGCCCGACGGCCGGCCCATGCGTCAGCCCGCCGAACATGACATGCGGCAGCCGGGCCAGCTGCGCCTGCATCGCCGCGACCAGCCGCGGATGGCGATGCCCATGCGCCGCCGCCCACCAGGAGGACATGGCGTCGATCATCCGCGCCCCGTCCGCCAGCGTGAGCCACACCCCCTCGGCCGCCGCGACCTCATGCACCGGCCCCGGCTCGCGCATCGAGCCATAGGGATGCCACAGGTGCCGCCGGTCGAAATCCCGCATCACAGCACCTCGCGGATCGCATCGACGTCGATGCCGGCGAAACCCGCCTCCAGCGTCCCGGCCGTCACCGTCTCCAGCAGCGGCAGCCGGCCCAGGTCGCGCACCGCGCCGATCTCGCGGATCACCCGGCGGCTGTCCTCGGCCTCCTCGCCGATGAAGGCCACGCCCGCCACCCGGCAGCCCGCGGCCCGCAGCGCCACCAGCGACAGCAGCGCATGGTTGATCGTGCCCAAGGCGGTGCGGCAGCACAGCACCACCGGCGCGCCCCAGCCGGCGATGACCTGCAGGTAAAGCAGCCGCCGGGTCAGCGGCACCATCAGCCCGCCCGCGCCCTCGACCACCAGCGGGCCGGCCACCTGCGGCAGCGCCAGCCGCGCCGGATCGATCTCGACCCCCTCGCGCTCGGCCGCCAGATGCGGCGAGGCCGGCAGCCGCAGCCGATAGACCTCGGCCAGCACCGGCCGGCCGGACAGCCGCGCGACGGTCTCGCTGTCGGTCTCCTCCTCCAGCCCGGCCTGCACCGGCTTCCAATAGCTCGCCCCCAGCGCACGGGTCAGCCCGGCGCTGAAGACCGTCTTGCCGATGCCGGTATCGGTGCCCGCCACGATCACCGCACCCATGCCGCCTCCAGCGCCGCAAACAGCGCCGCGATCTCGGCCGCCCCGACATTGCCGGTGACGGACAGGCGCAGCCGCGCCGTCCCCCTGGGCACCGTCGGCGGCCGCACCGCGCGGACGTCGAAGCCCTGCGCCTGCAAGGCCGCGGCCAGCGCCAGGGCCCGATGGTCGTCGCCGACGATCACCGGAACGATCTGGCTCTGCGCCGCGATGCCGCAGCCCCGCGCCGCATCGCGCGCCTGCGCCATGCGCGCCCGCGCGCCCGCGACCAGCGCCGGATCATCCGCCAGCGCCCGCAAAGCCGCGCGCAGCACCGCCGCCGACAAGGGCGAGGGCGCGGTGGCATAGACGAAGGGCCGCGCCCGGTTCACCAGCACCTCGACCAGCACCCGGTCGGCGCAGACCAGCGCGCCCGAGGCGCCCAGCCCCTTGCCCCCGGTATGCAGCGTCACCAGCGCGCAGCCCAACCCATGCGCCAGCCCCCTGCCCTGCGGGCCAAAGACGCCGGTCGCATGTGCCTCGTCCACCACCAGCACCGCATCCTCGCGCGCGGCCAGCGCCGCCAGCGCCGGCAAGGGCGCCAGGTCGCCCTCCATCGAATAGACGCTCTCGACCGCGATCCAGACCCGGCCGCGCCCGCCAGCCGCGCGCCATTCCGCGACGACCCGCGCCGCATCCGCGGCATCGTTATGGGCAAAGCCGCGGCATTCCGCCCGGCCCAGCCGCATCCCCTCATGCGCGCTGGCATGGACCAGCGCATCGTGCAGCACCAGGTCGCCCTGCATCGGCAGCGCCGAAAAGATCGCCTGGTTGGCCTGGAAGCCGCCGCCCATGTAAAGGCACGCCTCGGCGCCAAAGAAAGCCGCCGCCTCGGCCTCCAGCGCCTCATGCTCGCCGTGGTTGCCGCGCAAAAGCCGCGACCCCCCTGCCCCCAGCGCCACGCCGCGCGCCAGCGCATCCCGCGCCGCCCCGGCCAGCAGTTCCGACCCTGCCAGCCCCAGGTAGTCGTTCGAGGCGAAATCCAGCCCCGCGGCCGGCGCCACCCGCCGCAGCCGCCCGCGCCGCGCCAGCGCGTCCAGCGCCGCCCGATGCCGCACAAAGCTCATGCCGCGCAGCCCTCCTGCGACGCGTCCAGCACCTCGGCCCGCAGCCCGAGCCTGGCGAACAGCCGCGCATCCTTGTCCTCGCCGGGATTGCCGGCGGTCAGCAGCGTGTCGCCGACGAAGATCGAATTGGCCCCGGCAAAGAAGCACATCGCCTGCATCTCGTCGCTCATCTCGGACCGCCCGGCCGACAGCCGCACATGGGATGTCGGCATCAGGATGCGCGCCGTGGCGATGGTGCGCACCATCTCGATCGGGTCGAGCTTGGGCACATCCGCCAGCGGCGTGCCCGCCATCGGCATCAGCATGTTGATCGGCACCGATTGCGGCGGCACCTCCAGCCCGGCCAGCGTCTCCAGCATGGAGATGCGGTCCTCCTCGGTCTCGCCCATGCCGACGATGCCGCCGGCGCAGACGTTGATGCCGGCCGCCTGCACCCGCTCCAGCGTCTCGATCCGGTCCTGGAAGGTCCGCGTGGTGATGATCTCGGAATAATAGCGCTCCGAGGTGTCGATATTGTGGTTGTAATAGTCCAGCCCCGCGTCCTTCAGCCACAGCGCCTGGTCCGCGTCCAGCATGCCCAGCGTCATGCAGGTCTCCATCCCCAGCGCCTTGACGCCGCGGATCATCGCCAGCACCGCCGGCATGTC
This sequence comes from Paracoccus sp. FO-3, assembly GCF_006386455.1. Classification (NCBI taxonomy): domain Bacteria; kingdom Pseudomonadati; phylum Pseudomonadota; class Alphaproteobacteria; order Rhodobacterales; family Paracoccaceae; genus Paracoccus; species Paracoccus sp. FO-3. The sequence continues at coordinate 20,527 of NZ_VCBQ01000040.1, forward strand.
GCGTTCCTTGGGCGAACGCCAGGCCGCGCCCATGCAATAGCGCGTGGCCCCGGCCTCCTTGGCGCGCCGGGCCTCGGCCAGCACCCGCTGCACCTCCATCAGCTTCGAGGCCGGCAGGTCCGAGCCGTTGCGCGCCGATTGCGAGCAATAGGCGCAATCCTCGGGGCAGCCGCCGGTCTTGATCGACAAGAGCTTGGAGCATTGCACGACATTCGGGTCGAAATGCGCCCGATGCACGGTCTGGGCCTGGAACAGCAGTTCCATCAGCGGCAGGCGATAGATCTCGGCGGCGCGGCGCGATTGCTGGGGCATGGATACCTCCCTGAGCCTCATGTGGAGATATCTATAAAACCGGCAAGGCCGCTTTGTTAATCCGTATATATTATCTATTATTTCAGGAACAATCGCCGACTGGCTGGGCGGGCACCCTTTCGCCAGGCAAAAGGGCGCCCTGCCCGCTCAATCGTCCCGTCCCCTTTCCTGGAAACTGGCCGGATCGAACAGGACTTCGACCGACAGGCCGCTGCGGTCCTGGCCGTGGACCTCGTAGCAGCCGTCCTCCATCTCGATCTTGCGGACGGTCCAGCCCTTGGCGGCCAGGTCGGCCCGCAATTCGTTGGCCGGACGCCGCTGATCGTGCGGCACATGGCAGCGGTCATGGGCGACGGCCGGGGTCGCCAAGGCCAGAATGGCCGGGATCAAGGCAACAAGACGCATGATTCTTTCTCCTGCATTTGCGTTTCGTGCCACCGCAATAGCAGGACCGGGCTGACAGCCCGCTTACAGCGCCCGCGGCGCTCAGGGGCCCAGGATGCGCAGCTTGCCGACGCGCCCGTCGCAGCGCTGCACGGCGATGCGCAGCCGCTCCAGCAGATGGGTCTGGACGTAATTGGCATGAAAGCGGCTGGGCGCGAACAGCGTCAGGCAGGTCTCGTTGCGCTCGGCCTCCATCAGCCCGGCGAACCAGGCGTCGAACAGCGCCGGATCCTCCTCGGCCAGCCGGGCGCGCGCCTCGGCCCACAGCCCCTCGGCCGGCATCGGCTCGGGCCGGTGCAGCGGCACGACATTATTGGCCGGCTCGGCCCGGCGGCCGCCGACACGCTCGACGAAATCCGGGCCGATGTTCGGCCATTCCGCCTTTGTATCCAACAGGATACGCTCCAGGTTCAGGCCCAGGACCGACACCCGGCCGCGCGCGCCCTGCTGCTTGATCTCGATCCAGCCAAGGGCGCGCAGCTTGGCCATCTCGCGCTTGACGGTGCGCTCGTCCACGCACCACAGCCGCGCGATCTCGCGCTGGCCGATGGTCAGTTCGTCGCGCTGCCAGTTATAGCGGGTGGTGATCAGCGCCATCAGCCGCAGCACCAGGCGCTGGCGATGCTTGTCGCCGGCCAGCCCATGCGCCATCATGGCCGAGAGCAAGTCGTATTTCTTCGCCGCCGCCTCTCGGCCGACGGCACGGATCACCTGCATGTCTGCTCCTGCGCCCCGGTATTCCCGGCTGCCTTCCATCTGCCCGCCTTGTCCTGCCCGCCGGGCAAGACCGGGATGACGGCGTCGGTTTGCCACCGTTTGAAACGCTTTTCGTCATCCCTTCCGTATTTGCGTCCTGAAATCCGATTCTGTCAAGCGATTCCCCGCCGGCCCGGTTTCCCGGTCCAAATCATCAAAGAAAATCGGTATCAAATGGTATAGGGGGTCATCCAGGCCGTCCCCCAATAGCGACGTTTTGTCCCCCAATCCGGGATGCAACGCGCCAACCCGTCCCCCATTTCCGCGTTAGCGTTCCGGGTTTTGCGGCCCAGGGATTCGCCGGCCGATTCGCCGGGCGATGCAGGAAAACCCCGCAATCTCCGCATCCTGGCCATTCCATTAAAACGCCTTTTGCCAAATGTGCAAATCCGGCGTAAAAGCGAAACGGAAGAAAATCTGCGTCCTAGAAATACAGGCATCCTATGTATACGCACGAAGACCTCGCCAAGCTGCAGGCGCAATCCTTGAAGATGCAGGGCTGGATCCGGCGCCAGACCTTCAGCCCGGCCAATGAAAAGACGCTGCGCCGCTTCTCCAGCTGGGAGGTGGCCGAGCTGATCTTCCGCATCAACCAGTCCACCTTCCGCGGCAAGCTCGCCGCCGAGCCGAACCTTCCCCTCGGGGAAGTCGAGGAGGACGGCCGCCAGCGCTGGTTCTCGCTCGACGAGATCAACGAGCTGCGCCGCCGCATCCGCATCAACCGCAAGACGCTGATGCCCTGGCGGGCCGAGGGCAAGCGCGCCTTCCGCGCCGCCATCGCCAACTTCAAGGGCGGCGCCGGCAAGTCGACCGTGGCGCTGCACTTCGCCCATGCCGCGGCGCTGGACGGCTACCGGGTGCTGGTCGTCGACTTCGACCCGCAGGCCACGCTGTCGCATTCCATGGGCCTGACCGACGTGGGCGAGGACCATACCGTCTGGGGCATCATGGCCCGCGACCTGGAGCGCGAGACCGACCGCATGAACGCCGCCGCCCGCGGCGCCGAGAGCGGCACTGCCCTGCCCCAGCGCAAGCTGCCGGCCTCGATCCGCGACATGGGTCTGGGCATGCTGCGCCCGGCGGACTTCATCAAGCCGACCGCCTGGCCGACCATCGACATCATCCCGAGCTGCGCCAACGCCGCCTTCGTCGAGTTCGCCAGCGCCCAATACCGGCACCTGAACCCGGAATGGACCTTCTTCGGTGCGGTGTCGCGCTTTCTCGACAGCCTGGCGGACGATGCCTATGACCTGATCCTCTTCGACTGCCCGCCGGCCATCGGCTATCAGTCGATGAACGCGGTCTTTGCCGCCGACATGCTCTATATCCCCTCGGGCCCCGGCTATTGGGAATACGACTCGACCACCAGCTTCATCGGCCAGCTGTCCGAGGCGCTGGAAGACCTGTCGCATGGCTTCGAAAACTTCCCCACGGGGAAGATCAAGCTGCCCAAGGCCTTTGCCGACATCCGCTTCCTGATGACGCGCTACGAGCCGTCGAACGAGCTGCACCAGGCGATGTACGGCGCCTTCCAGCAGGTCTTCGGCCAGCACATGGCCCAGCATCCGATCGAGCTGACCCGCGCGGTCGAGCAATCCGGCCGGTTCCTGTCCTCGATCTACGAGATCGACTATCGCGAGATGACGCGCGGCACCTGGCGGCGGGCGCGGGCGACCTTCGACCAGGCCTATGAGGAGTTCAAGTCCCATGTCGTCGCCGCCTGGGACAAGCTGGAGGGCGAGGCATGAGCCGCAAGCGCCGCATGTTCGAGATCGAGATGCCGGACGAGCCCGCCGCGGCCGTGCCGGAAACCTTCCCCGCGGGGAAGGAGGAAAAGGAGCATCGCCGCGGCCCGATGGCCACCGCCATCACCGAGACCGCCGAATCCACCCGCGACCGCGCGCGGCTGGAGGCGCAGATCCGGGCCGAGAACGATGCGCTGGCGCAGGAACATGTGCGGTTGAAGCGCGCCGGGCTGATCACCGACCTGATCCCGCTGGACGCCATCGACGCGCAGAAGCTGATCCGCGACCGCGCCGCCGGGCCGGATTACGAGCTGACCGAGCTGGTCGAGTCGATCCGCGACATCGGCCTGTCGAACCCGATCCGGGTCGAGCCGGCCGAGGACGGCCGCTATGAGCTGATCCAGGGCTGGCGCCGGCTGTCGGCCTATCGCCAGCTGCTGGAAGAGACGGGCGACGTCGAGAAATGGGGCCGCATCCCGGCCGGTATCGCGGCGCGCGGCGACGAGCTGGAGCGGCTATACCGGCGCATGGTCGACGAGAACATGGTGCGCAAGGACATCTCGTTTGCCGAGATGGCGCAGCTGGCGCTGCATTACGCCATGGACCCCGTGACCGAGGAGAACGACCCCGAGAAGGCGGTGGCGATCCTGTTCAAATCCGCCGGCTACCAGAAGCGCAGCTATATCCGCAGCTTCATCCGGCTGGTCGAGGCCCTGGGCGATGCCTTGCTTTACGCGCCCGACATCCCGCGCGCGCTGGGGCTGGCGCTGGCGCAACGGCTGGACGAGGTGCCGGGCACGGCGGCCGCGATCCGGGCCGAGCTGAAGAACTGGGATTCGCGCTCGGTCAAGGACGAGCTGGAGCTGCTGCGCCGCTATGCCGGGCTGGCGGGCGACGAGGAATCGCCGGCCGCCGCGCCGCGCAGCACCACGCCGACCGTCCCCGCGGGGAAGGCCCGCATCAGCTTCCAGATCCAGCGGCCGCAGGGCAGCGCCAAATGCACCGCCTCGAACGGGCGGCTGGAGATCCGGCTGCCGCGCGACTTCTCGGCCGTGGACCGGCGCAAGCTGGAGGCGGCGGTGCGGGTGATGCTGGAGAGCCTGGATTGACCTTCCCCGCGGGGAAGGTCCGGCCCCCGCCGCGGGCCTTTCGGGGCCGGCCAGGGGCATCGGGGCAGGGGGGGTGAACGCCCCCTCTTCCAGTGATCCGCAAAATGGGGTTATTCTGCGGATAAGGCTGCTTGCAGGTCGGGAAACATGCCATCCGCTTCGGACATAGAATATCACGGAAAATCGGTCGCGCACCAGTTTTTTGATGCCTCGGCGTGGTTTTCCGCCGAGGCCGGGCAGGCCGCGGAACTGGCCCGCGCCGCATTCGCGCTGGGGCGGCTGGAGGGCGTGGTCGCGGCGCTGGAGCCCGAGGCGCGGGCCGGCGCCAACCGCCGGCTGGCGCTGATCGAGGTCGAGGCGATGCTATGGGCGCAGGGCACGCCCTTGCGCCGCGAGGAGATCGGCCGCGACCTGATGGAGGCGCGGGCCGGCGCCGACCTGGAGGCGATGCGGCTGGCGCGCTGGGGCATCCGCCGGCTGGAGGGGCAGGGCGATGCGCGCGACCTGCGCGGCTTCCTGGGGCTGCACCGGGCCGCGGTTTCCGGGCTGGACGAGCTGCTGGCGACGCGGCCGACGGGCCGGGATTTCGACGCGGCGGTGGCCGAGTTCCGCGACCTGGCCGGGCAGGTCGCGGGGCTGTCGCCGCTGGTCAGGGCGGCGGCGCTGCGGGTGCTGTGGCGGCTCTGCGGGCTCTCGGCGCCCGAGATGCTGGCCGAGCCCGCGACCTGGACCGCGCGCGACATGGCCGAGGGCTGCGAGGCGCTGCGCTTCGTGCCGCTGGGCCGGCATGGCCGCGGGGTCTGGGTCGATGGCGGCAGCCCGGCCGAGCGCATGGCGCGGCATCTTGCCGCAGTCACCGCCGGGATCCAGGATGCGCGGCACGAGCTGGCGCGGGTGGCCGACTGGCAGGCCCGCGCGCTGGAGGCGATGGCCGGGGTCAAGGGCGAGAACGCCGGCCGGGTGATCCGGGCGCTGGCGGCGCATCCCTTGCTGAACGCGGCGATGCTGGAGGAAAGCGCCGGCATCAGCCGCGACACCGCCGAGCGGATGCTGTCGCGGATGAAGGCGCTGGGTCTGGCGCGCGAGATCACCGGCGGGCGGCGGTTCCGGCTGTGGATGCTGGCGGGCTGAGCGCGTCGCGGCGGAAGGCGGCCGGCGTGGTGCCGGCGATCTTCAGGAAGGCGCGGTGGAAGGCGCTGGGTTCGCCATAGCCCAGGCGGGCGGCGATCTCGGCCACGCTGAGGTCGGTGTCGCGCAGAAGCTGGCGGGCGCGCATCAGCCGGATCTCGGCGCGGATGGCGGCGAAGCCCTGGCCCTCGGCCCGCAATCGGCGGCGCAGGGTGGCGGGGGACAGGCGCAGCTCGGCGGCGAGGCGGTCGAAATCCGGCCAGTCCTCGGGCGCGGCGGCGCGCAGCCGGGCGCGGATGCGCGCGGAAAGCCCCTGGTCGTGGCGATAGCGCAGAAGGATGTTGGCGGGCGCGCCGCGCAGGAAGCCTTCCAGCGCCTTTTCGCTGCGGATGGTGGGCAGGGCGAGGTAGCTGGCGGCAAAGGTCAGCCGGCTGGCGGGCTGGCCGAAATGCACCGGCGCGCCGAAGAACTGGTGGTAGTCGCGGCGGTTCTCCGGCGCGGGGCAGGCGAAATCCACCTGCATCAGCGGGATGCGGCGGCCGATCAGCCAGCACATGACGCCCAGCAGGATCAGCCAGTAGGTGCGATAGGCGAAGGCGCGGCGCGGCGGGCCGGCGTCGCGCAGCACGATCTCGGCCTGGCCGTCGCGCAGGCGCAGGGTGCCGGTGGGGTCGTCGAGCGTGACCGACAGGAACAGCAGCGCCCGGCGCAGGGCGCGCTCCAGCGTGCCGGCATGCAGCGCCGCCTGGCAGAGCAGCTGGAAGCTGCCGGGGCGCATGGGGCGGGCGGCCTCGTCGAAGAACTCGTCGCGGATGCGGTCGGCGATGGCGAGCCAGAGCTTGCCGTATTGCAGGTTCGAGACCGGCTCGCCCAGGGCCGGGATGCCGGATTGCGCCAGGAGCGGCGCGGGGTCGATGCCGCGGCGGTGAAGGCAGTCCAGCGCGTCCTCGACGAAGCCGGGGGTGATGGTGCGGCGTTCCATGGCGCCCCTTGTTGCAAAACCGATCAGATATTCTGGCCGCCAATGGCATTGTTTGCAATGTCGCCGGCGCTAAGCTGCCGCCGAACTCGGGGAAACCGCGTCATGCGGGAGAGTTGAGGAGGAGAGACATGTCTGCGACCACCCTGTCCCGGACGCGCTATGACGAGGCCGTGGCGCGGTTCCGTATCGAGGACGCCATCGCCGGGCTGCGCGGCGACCTGGAGACCGGGCTGAACGCCTGCGTCGAATGCTGCGACCGCCATTGCGGCGCGAACCGGGTGGCGCTGCGCTGCCTGTCGCCGGACGAGGCGCTGACGGAATACACCTTCGAGGACCTGCGCGGCATGGCGGCGCGGGCGGCGAACCTGATGCGCGACAAGGGCATCCGGCCGGGCGACGTGGTCGCCGGGCTGTTGCCGCGCACGGTCGAGCTGGTCGCCACGGTGCTGGGCGCCTGGCGGCTGGGCGCGGTCTACCAGCCGCTGTTCACCGCCTTCGGCCCCAAGGCGATCGAGCATCGGCTGAGGACCAGCGGCGCCAAGCTGGTGGTGACGAATGCCGCCCAGCGGCCCAAGCTGGACGAGGTCGAGGACTGCCCGCTGGTCGCCGTGCTGCGCGGCGACGGGCCGCTGGCGCCGGGCGACGTGGATTTCCGCGAGGCGCTGGCCATGGCCTCGGACGCGTTCGAGCCGGTGATGCGGCGCGGCGAGGATCTGTTCATGATGATGTCCACCTCGGGCACCACCGGCCTGCCCAAGGGGGTGCCGGTGCCCTTGCGGGCGCTCTTGGCCTTTGGCGCCTATATGCGCGATGCGGTGGACCTGCGCGAAAGCGACGTGTTCTGGAACATCGCCGATCCGGGCTGGGCCTATGGGCTGTATTACGCGCTGACCGGGCCCTTGCTGCTGGGGCAGGCGACGATCTTCTACGAGGGCGGCTTTACTGCCGAGACCACCTATCGCATCATCCAGCGCATGGGGGTGACGAGCCTTGCCGGCTCGCCCACCGCCTATCGGCTGCTGATCGCGGCGGGGCCGGAGGCGGCCGCGGCGGTCAAGGGGCAGCTGCGGGTGGTCAGTTCCGCCGGCGAGCCGCTGAACCCCGAGATCATCCGCTGGTTCGCCGAGCATCTGGCGGTGCCGATCCATGACCATTACGGCCAGACCGAGATGGGCATGTGCGTGAACAACCATCACGGGCTGGAGCATCCGGTGCGTCCGGGCTCGGCCGGCCTCGCCATGCCGGGCTATCGCGTGGTGGTGCTGGACGATGCGGGCTGCGAACTGGGGCCGAACCAGCCGGGCGTGCTGGCCATCGACATGAAGCGTTCGCCGCTGATGTGGTTTTCGGGCTACCTGAACCAGGCGACGCCGGCGCTGGCGGGGGGCTATTACCGCACCGGCGATTCGGTGGAGTTCGAGCCGGACGGGTCGATCAGCTTCATCGGCCGGTCGGACGATGTGATCACATCCTCGGGCTATCGCATCGGCCCCTTCGACGTGGAAAGCGCGCTGATCGAGCATCCTGCCGTGGTCGAGGCGGCGGTGGTCGGCGTGCCCGACCCCGAGCGGACCGAGGTGGTGAAAGCCTTCGTGGTGCTGGCCAAGGGCGTCGAGGGGACCGAGGCGCTGCGCGAGGAACTGGCGCAGCACGTGAAGAAACGCTTGTCGGCCCATGCCTATCCCCGGATGATCGAGTTTGTCGCCGACCTGCCGAAGACGCCGAGCGGCAAGATCCAGCGCTTCATCCTGCGCAAGGCGGAAGTCGAGAAACTGGCGCAGAGGTAGGGGGATACCATGCAGATCGAGAACAGGGTTTTTGTGATCACAGGCGCCGGCTCCGGCCTGGGCGCGGCGGTGGCGCGCATGGCGGTCGGCGCGGGTGCGCGGGCGGTGCTGCTGGACGTCAATGCCGAGGCCGGTGCGGCGATGGCGGCGGAACTGGGCGCGGCGGCGCGTTTCGTCAGGACCGACGTGACCAGCGGCCCGGAGGGCGAGGCGGCCATCGCCGCGGCGCTGGAGGCTTTCGGCCGGATCGACGTGGCGGTGAACTGCGCCGGCGTGGCTCCGGGCGAGAAGATCGTCGGGCGCGAGGGACCGCATGGGCTGGAGAGCTTTGCCCGCGCCATCCAGATCAACCTGGTGGGCACGTTCAACATGCTGCGGCTGGCCGCCGATGCCATGGCGAAGAACGCGCCGGGCGAGGGCGGCGAGCGCGGGGTGATCGTCAACACCGCCTCGATCGCGGCCTATGACGGGCAGATCGGGCAGGCGGCCTATGCGGCCTCGAAGGGCGGCGTCGCGGCGCTGACCCTGCCGTCGGCGCGGGAACTGGCGCGGCACGGCATAAGGGTGATGACCATCGCGCCGGGCATCTTTGCCACGCCGATGATGGCCGGGCTGCCGCAGGAGGTGCAGGACAGCCTGGGCGCCAACGTGCCTTTCCCGCCGCGGCTGGGCAATCCTGCGGAATATGCGGCGCTGGTGCGCCATATCGTCGAGAACCAGATGCTGAACGGCGAGGTCATCCGGCTGGACGGCGCGCTGCGCATGGCGCCGAAATAAGGCCGCCGAAATAGGGGAGAGTCATCATGAGCACCGATCCGATTGTCATCACGGGCGCGGCCCGCACGCCGATGGGCGGCTTCCAGGGCGATTTCGCCGGGGTCGAGGCCGCGGCGCTGGGCGCGACCGNGACCCGCAGGCGGTGGACGAGATCATCATGGGCTGCGTGCTGCCCGCCGGCCAGGGCCAGGCCCCGGCGCGGCAGGCGGCGCTGGGCGCGGGCCTGCCCCTGGGCGCGGGGGCCACGACCGTCAACAAGATGTGCGGCTCGGGCATGAAGGCGGCGATGCTGGGCCATGACCTGATCCTGGCCGGCTCGGCCGATGTCGTGGTCGCGGGCGGCATGGAAAGCATGTCGAACGCGCCCTATCTGCTGCCGAAGGCGCGCTCGGGCTATCGCATGGGCCATGGGCAGGTCATGGACCACATGTTCCTGGACGGGCTGGAGGATGCCTATGACAAGGGCCGGCTGATGGGCACATTCGCCGAGGATTGCGCCGAAGCCTATCAGTTCACACGGCAAGCGCAGGACGAGTTCGCGATTTCCTCGCTGACCCGCGCGCAGAAGGCGATTGCCGCCGGGCATTTCGCGGGCGAGATCGCGCCGGTGACGGTCAAGGGCCGCGGCGGCGAGGTGGTGGTCGATACCGACGAGCAGCCGGGCAAGGCACGGCTGGACAAGATCCCGACGCTGAAGCCGGCCTTCCGGCCGGGGGGCACGGTGACGGCGGCGAACAGTTCCTCGATCTCGGACGGGGCGGCGGCGCTGGTCTTGATGCGGGCCTCCGAGGCCGAGCGGCGCGGGCTGGTGCCGCGGGCGCGGATCGTCGGGCACGCGACCTTTGCCGACAAGCCGGGGCTGTTTCCGACCGCGCCCATCGGTGCGGTCCGGCGGTTGCTGGAGCGGACCGGGACGGCGCTTTCAGACTATGATCTGTTCGAGGTGAACGAGGCTTTCGCGGTGGTCGCCATGGCGGCGATGCGCGATCTGGGCCTGTCGCATGAGGCGGTGAATATCCATGGCGGCGCCTGCGCGCTGGGCCATCCCATCGGCGCGTCGGGTGCGCGGGTGCTGGTCACGCTGCTGGCGGCGCTGGAGACGCATGGCGGCCAGCGCGGCATCGCCACGCTTTGCATCGGCGGGGGCGAGGCGACGGCGGTCGCCATCGAGAGGATGCAATGATGCTGACCGAGGAACAGGAGCAGATCCGCGACGCCGTGCGCGACTTTGCGCAAGAGCGGCTGGCGCCGGGGGCGGCGGCGCGCGACCGGGCGCATGAATTTCCGCGCGCCGAGCTGACCGAAATGGGCGAACTGGGGTTCCTGGGCATGCTGGTGCCCGAGGAGCATGGCGGGTCGGAGACCGGCACGGTCGCCTATGCGCTGGCGCTGGAGGAGATCGCGGCGGCGGACGGGGCGTGCTCGACCATCATGTCGGTGCATAGCTCGGTCGGCTGCGTGCCGATCCTGCGCTTCGGCACCGAGGAGCAGAAGGCGCGCTTCCTGCCCAGGATGGCGAGCGGCGAATGGATCGGCGGCTTTGCGCTGACCGAGCCGCATGCCGGCTCGGACGCGTCGAACCTGCGCACGCGGGCGCGGCGCGAGGGCGGGTATTATGTCATCGACGGCAGCAAGCAGTTCATCACCAGCGGCAAGAACGGCTCGGTGGTGATCGTCTTTGCCGTGACCGATGCGGCGGCGGGGAAGAAGGGGATTTCCGCCTTCATCGTGCCGACGGATACGCCGGGCTACGAGGTCGTCTCGGTCGAGCACAAGCTGGGGCAGCATTCGTCGGACACCTGCGCGCTGGCGTTCAGCGGGATGCGGGTGCCGGTCGAGAACCGGCTGGGCGAAGAGGGCGAGGGCTACCGGATCGCGCTGTCGAACCTGGAGGGCGGGCGCATCGGCATCGCCGCGCAGGCGGTCGGCATGGCGCGCGGCGCCTATGAGGCGGCGCTGGCCTATGCGCGCGAACGCATCACCTTCGGCCGGCCGATCATCGAGCATCAGGCGGTGGCCTTCAAGCTGGCCGACATGGCGGTGCAGATCGACGCGGCGCGGCTGATGGTGCTGCGCGCGGCGCAGTTGCGCGAGGCGGGCAAGCCCTGCCTGACCGAAGCCAGCATGGCCAAGCTCTTCGCCTCGGAAATGGCGGAGAAGGTCTGTTCGGCGGCGATCCAGATCCATGGCGGCTACGGCTACCTGGCCGACTATCCGGTCGAGCGCATCTATCGCGACGTGCGCGTGACCCAGATCTACGAAGGGACGAGCGAGGTGCAGCGCCTCGTCATCGCCCGCAACCTGTGAGGGGGGAGCATGGCTGAGCTGATCGAGATCACGCGGGAGGGTCGGGTGGCGCTGATCCGCCTGAACCGGCCCGAGGCGCTGAACGCGCTGAACTCGGCCCTGGCCGAGGAATTGACGGCGGCGGCCGAGGCGCTGGACGCGGACCGGGGGGTGGGGGCCATCGTCGTCACCGGCTCGGACCGCGCCTTCGCCGCGGGGGCGGATATTTCGGAAATGGCCGAGAAGAGCGCCGAGGCAATGGTCGAGGCGGATTTCTTTGCCATCTGGGACCGCTTCGCCGCGACGCGCACGCCGAAGATCGCGGCGGTGAACGGCTATGCCCTGGGCGGCGGCTGCGAGCTGATGATGATGTGCGATTTCGCCATCGCCGGCGAGGGGGCGAAATTCGGCCAGCCCGAGGTCAAGCTGGGCGTGATCGCCGGCATGGGCGGCACGCAGCGGATGACGAAGCTGATCGGGCGGGCGCTGTCGATGGACCTGCACCTGACCGGGCGGATGATGGACGCGGCCGAGGCGCTGCGCGCCGGGCTGGTGGCGCGGGTGGTGCCCGACGATCAGGTCGTGCCCGAGGCGATGGCGGCGGCGCGGCAGATCGCCGGCTATTCGCGGCCGGCGACGCGGCTGGCGCGCGAGGCGGTGATGCGGGCCGAGGAGCTGTCGCTGGCCGAGGGCGTGGCCTGGGAACGGCGGCTGTTCCACCGGCTGTTCGGCACCGAGGGCCAGCGCGAGGGCATGCGGGCCTTTCTGGAAAAGCGCAAGCCGGAGTTTCACCGCGACTGACCGGAACCGGGGGCGGCAGCCCGCCGGCCGGGCGGCGCTTTGCGTTGCGCGGCGGGCGGGCGGCGTGTAGAACCTGCCCGATTGAGCGTTGCGAAGGGAGCCCGTGCATGCGCAGAGTTGTCGTCACCGGACTGGGGATGGTCACGCCGCTGGCCTCGGGGGTCGAGGAGACCTGGTCGAGGCTTCTGGCCGGGGAATCCGGCGCCGGACCGATCACCCGGTTCGACACCAAGGACGTGGCGACGAAATATGCCTGCGAGCTCCCCTTTGGCGACGGCTCGGGCGGGACGTTCAACCCCGACGACTGGATGGAGCCCAAGGACCGGCGCAAGGTCGACGACTTCATCCTTTACGGCATGGCCGCCGCGACGCAGGCGGTGAAGGATTCCGGCTGGGAGCCGGCGAACGAGGACGAGCGCGAGCGCACCGGGGTCATGATCGGCTCGGGCATCGGCGGGCTTTCCTCGATCGCCGATACCGCGGTGCTGATCAAGGAACGCGGGCCGAAGCGGGTCTCGCCCTTCTTCATTCCGGGGGCGCTGATCAACCTGGTCTCGGGCCAGGTCTCGATCCGCTTCGGCTTCAAGGGGCCGAACCATGCGGTGGTCACGGCCTGCTCGACCGGGGCGCATGCCATCGGCGACGCGGCGCGGCTGATCATGCTGGGCGACGCGGACGTGATGATCGCGGGCGGCGCCGAGAGCCCGATCTGCGAGATCGGCATCGCCGGCTTCAACGCCTGCAAGGCGCTGTCCACCAAGCGCGAGGACGACCCCAAGGCGGCCAGCCGGCCCTGGGACGTGGACCGCGACGGCTTCGTCATGGGCGAGGGCGCCGGCGTCGTCGTGCTGGAGGAATACGAGCATGCCAAGGCGCGCGGCGCCAGGATCTATGCCGAGATCCTGGGCTATGGCCTGTCGGGCGACGCCTATCACATCACCGCCCCCAGCGAGGACGGCGACGGCGGCTTCCGCAGCATGACCAACGCGCTGAAGCGGGCGAACCTGACGCCGGGCGAGCTGGACTATATCAACGCGCATGGCACCTCGACCATGGCCGACGTGATCGAGCTGGGCGCGGTCGAGCGGCTGATGGGCGATGCGGCGGGCAATGTGGTGATGTCCTCGACCAAGTCGAGCATCGGGCACCTGCTGGGCGCGGCGGGCGCGGTCGAGGCGATCTTCTGCATCCTGGCGATCCGCGACCAGATCTGCCCGCCGACCATCAACCTGGACGACCAGGCGCGCGAGACGCCGATCGACCTGGCCGCCAATGCCGCGGTGCGGCGCAAGGTGGACCATGTGCTGTCCAACAGCTTCGGCTTCGGCGGCACCAATGCCAGCCTGGTGATGGGACGGGTCAAGGAATGATCTGGCGCCACATCGCGTCGAATTTCCTGACGCTGCTGATCGTGATCCTGATCGCGGTCGCGGCGGCCATCGCCTGGGGCAAGCACGAATACACCCGGCCCGGCCCCAGCGCCGTGGCCGCCTGCGTGCGCGTGGCCCCCGGCGCCAGCCTGAACGCGGTCAGCCAGCAGCTGGCCGAGCAGGGCGTGGTGTCCAATGCCTATATCTTCCGGGCGGGCGCCGATTATGCCGGGAAATCGCGCGATCTGAAATACGGCTCCTACCTGATGCCGCCGCAGTCCAGCATGGAGGAGATCGTCCGGGTCATCACCGCCGGCGGTCCCAGCACCTGCGGCACCGAGGTGGTGTTCCGCATCGGCGTGCGCGAGAACTCGGTGATCCTGCGCGACATGGATGCCGAGACCGGGGTCTTTGCCGAGCAGGCGAAATACAACCCCGCCAGCGAGCCCGTGCCCGAGGTCATCGCGGCCGCGGAGGCCAAGCCGGATGCGCGGCTGCGCATCTCGGTCGCCGAGGGGGTGACGAGCTGGCAGGTGGCCGAGGGGCTGAAGCAGGCCGGCTTCCTGGGCGGCGAGGTCGCGGACCTGCCCGAGGAGGGCAGCCTCGCCCCCGACACCTACGACGTCGAGAAGGGCGCCGACCGCGCCGCGCTGCTGGCCGAGATGGAGCGGCGGCAGGCGGCGATCCTGGCCGCGGCCTGGGAGGCGCGCGAGCCCGACCTGCCCTATGCCACGCCCGAGGAGGCGCTGGTCATGGCCTCGATCATCGAGAAGGAGACCGGGCAGCCGAACGAGCGCCGGATGGTGGCCAGCGTCTTTGTCAACCGGATGCGGCAGGGGATGCGGCTGGAGACCGACCCGACGGTGATCTACGGCATCACCGGCGGCAAGGGGGTCCTGGACCGCGGCATCCGCGCCTCGGAACTGCGGCGGCGCACGCCCTACAACACCTATCAGATCGACGGGCTGCCGCCGACGCCCATCGCCAATCCCGGCCGGGCCGCCATCGCCGCGGCGATGGACCCGGAAGATACCGATTACGTGTTCTTCGTGGCCGACGGCTCGGGCGGGCACGCCTTTGCCCGCACGCTGGAGGAGCACAACCGCAACGTCGCCCGCTGGCGCGAGATCGAGCGCCAGCGCGGCCAGCCGCTGTCGCCGGTGCAGGGCGACTGATCGGCCTTGCCGGAGGGCCGGTCGGTTTTTTGGGTATTTGGGGAACGGAGAAGGCGCATGCCTGCGCCCCGGACCCGGCGGCGGCGGGTGTTGCGCCGGGCGTGCGCTGCGGTGTTGCATTCGGCAAGGGATTGTTCTTGCGGGGGAAATCGGCGCCGCGGCGATCAACCGGGGGTTTTGCGTTGACTCGGCGCACGCCCTGAAGTAGAAATTATCCATGCTGGGAGAGATGGGCAAGCGGCCGGGGGGCGACCCCGAGGCCGCTTTTTTCATGTCTCGCTCGTGCGGACAGGCACACGAGGGCAGGGCGATCAAGAATGACCAAGAGTTTCGATCCGGGGCCGCAGGCGCCGGAAGGGCCTTTCGTGCCCGGCGCCGAGGCGGCGGACACAAACGTGCTGGAGATCGCGGATGGGCTGTTCCGGTCCTATGCGGCCGAGCTGAACCGGCTGCGGGAAAGGATCGAGGCCGGCGAGACCGGCGAGTTGAAGGAATCCGGCAAGCTGGTGCGCGAACTGCGGGCCGCGACCCAGATGGTGCTGGAGGAAAGGAGCAAGGTTGACAAGCTTCGCAAGGATGCTGCCGGGCGGGTCGGTGCAGGCGCACTCGACCTTGACGCGGCACGAGACGAGATCGGGCGCCGCCTGGCTTGCCTGCGCCGGGCCCGAGGAGGTTGACGCGTTCCTGGGGGGGCTGGGCGACAATGCGCTGGCGGCGCTGCCCTGGCTTTTCGAGTTCTGGGCGCTGCCGCACCAGCTGCCGCCCGAGGGCGACTGGAAGAGCTGGGTGATCATGGGCGGGCGCGGCGCGGGCAAGACCCGTGCCGGCGCCGAATGGGTGCGCGCCCAGGTCGAGGGCGCGACCCCCGAGGCGCCGGGCCGCGCGCGCCGGGTGGCGCTGGTCAGCGAGACGCTGGACCAGGCGCGCGACGTGATGGTGTTCGGGGAATCGGGGATCCTGGCCTCGTCCCCGCCGGACCGGCGGCCGGAATGGGAGGCGGGGCGGCGGCGGCTGGTCTGGCCGAACGGGGCCACGGCGCAGCTATACTCGGCCCATGAGCCCGAGGCGCTGCGCGGGCCGCAGTTCGACGCGGCCTGGGTCGACGAGCTGGCCAAGTGGAAGAAGGCCGAGGAATGCTGGGACATGCTGCAATTCGCGCTGCGGCTGGGGCCGCATCCGCAGCAGGTCGTCACCACCACGCCGCGCAACGTGGCGGTGCTGAAGCGGCTGTTGCGGCAGTCCTCGACCGTGACCACCCATGCGCCGACCGACGCGAACCGGGCCTATCTGGCCGAGAGCTTCCTGGCCGAGGTGCAGGCGCGCTATGGCGGCACCCGGCTGGGGCGGCAGGAGCTGGAGGGGCTGCTGCTGGAGGATGTCGAGGGGGCGCTGTGGAGCGCGGGCCTGCTGGAGCGCTGCCGCGCCGAGGCGGCGCCGGCGCTGTCGCGCATCGTCGTCGCGGTCGATCCGGCGGTGACGGCGGGGGCGGCTTCGGACGAATGCGGCATCGTGGTCGCCGGGGTGGTGGCCGAGGGGCCGGTGACGGATTGGCGGGCCTATGTGCTGGAGGATGCCTCGGTCCGGGGCGGGCCCCTGGACTGGGCGCGGGCGGCGATCGCGGCGATGCGGCGGCACGGGGCCGAGCGGCTGGTGGCCGAGGTCAACCAGGGCGGCGACCTGGTCGAGAGCGTGATCCGCCAGGTCGATCCGCTGGTGCCGTTCCGCGCCCTGCGGGCGGGGCGCGGCAAGGGCTTGCGCGCCGAGCCGGTGGCGGCGCTTTACGAGCAGGGGCGGGTCAGCCACCTGCGCGGGCTGGGGCTGCTGGAGGAGCAGATGTGCCGCATGACGGTCGCGGGCTATGACGGCAGGGGGTCGCCCGACCGGCTGGATGCGCTGGTCTGGGCGATCCACGAGCTGATGATCGAGCCGGGGGCGCATCACCTGCGCCCGGCGGTGCGGGGGCTTTAGGGGGCTTTGCCCCCCNGGCCGCAGGCGCTCCCCCCAGGGTATTTTCGAAACGGAGAAGGGCCTTTCGGGGTCCGGGAGGGGTCGCGGGCGCGGCCCCTTTTTCATTGGGATTCAGGAGGAACCGATGGCATTTCCCTGGTTCGGGCGGGGGGCTGCGCCCGCGAGGCCGCCCGTCGCGGTCGAGAAGAAGGCCAGCGCCGCCGGCAAGCTGGTGGCGCTGGCGGCGGGTTCGGGCCGCGTGGTCTGGTCGCCGCGCGACACGGTCAGCCTGATGCGCCTGGGCTTCGTCGGCAATCCGGTCGGGTTCCGCGCCGTGCGGCTGATCGCCGAGGCGGCCGCCGCCGTGCCGCTGATCTGCCAGGACCGCGAGCGCCGCTATGAGGTGCATCCGGTGCTGGACCTCTTGCGCCGGCCCAATCCGGGCCAGGGCCGGGCCGAGCTGTTCGAGGCGCTCTACGGCCAGATCCTGCTGAGCGGCGACGGCTATCTGGAGGCGGTGGGCGAGGGCGCGAAGGGGCTGCCGGCCGAGCTGCACGTGCTGCGCGCGGACCGGATGGCGGTGGTGCCGGGGCCGGACGGCTGGCCGGTCGCCTATGAATATGGCGTGGGCGGGCGCAAGGTCCGCTTCGACATGGCCGGCAGTCCCGATCCGATCTGCCATATCCGCAGCTTTCATCCGCTGGACGACCATCACGGGCTGTCGCCCATGCAGGCGGCCGCGGTGGCGGTGGATGTCCACAACAGCGCCTCGAGCTGGTCCAAGGCGCTTCTGGACAATGCGGCGCGGCCCAGTGGCGCCATCGTCTACCGGGGCGCCGACGGCCAGGGCAGCCTGTCGCCGGACCAGTACGAGCGCCTTGTGACCGAGATGGAGATGCATCACCAGGGCGCGAGGAACGCCGGGCGGCCGATGTTGCTGGAGGGCGGGCTCGACTGGAAGCCGATGGGGTTTTCGCCGAGCGACATGGAGTTCCACCAGACCAAGCTGGCCGCCGCGCGCGAGATCGCGCAGGCCTTCGGCGTGCCGCCGATGCTGATCGGCATTCCCGGCGAGGCGACCTATGCCAATTACGCCGAGGCGCACCGGGCCTTCTACCGGCTGACGGTGCTGCCGCTGGTCTCGCGCGTGGCCGGCGCCCTGGCCTGGTGGCTGTCCGAGCACCTGGGGGCCGAGATCGACCTGCGCGCCGATCCCGACCAGGTGCCGGCCCTGGCCGAGGAGCGCGACCAGCAATGGAAGCGCGTCGGCGAGGCCGGCTTCCTGACCCCGGCCGAGAAGCGGGCGGCGCTGGGGCTGCCGCCCCTGCCGGAGGGGGAGGGGTGAGATGGAGGGCTCGCGTTTCGTCAAGGAGCCCTTCGACTGGCACGACCAGCGCCTGGAGACGCAGGAGCGGATCATGGCGCTGCAATTTTCCCAGGTGGAGCGCCGGCTGGAGCGCATCGAGGCGCTGATCGAGGGGCTGGAACGGCGGTTGTGGATGACCGTCTATGGCGTCGTCGCGGTCATCCTGACCCAGGCGGTGCAGTCCATCCTGGAATATGCGCCGAAAGGAGGGTGAGGTGGATCGGAAGAATGACGGGCTGGAGCTGAAATATGCCGCCGGCGGGCCGGTGGTGGCCGAGGGCACGCGGATCGAGGGCTATGCGAGCCTGTTCGGCCTGACCGACCAGGGCGGCGACGTCGTGGTCCGGGGCGCCTATGCCGCCAGCCTGAAGCGGCTGGAGGCGCGGGGCGACCGGGTGCGGATGCTGTGGCAGCACGATCCCGCCCGGCCCATCGGCGTCTGGGAGGAGATCCGCGAGGACGAGAAGGGGCTTTGGGTCAAGGGGCGGCTTCTGCCCGAGATCGCCCAGGCCCGCGAGGCGGCGGCGCTGGTCGCGGCGGGGGCCATCGACGGGCTGTCGATCGGCTATCGCACCGTTTCCGCCGAGCGCGACGGCAAGGGCCGGCGCCTGCTTTCCGAGGTCGAGCTGTGGGAGGTGTCGCTGGTGACGTTCCCGATGCTGGCCGAGGCCAAGGTCGGGGCCAAGTCGGACCGGCTGCACGAGATGGCGGCGGCCTTCCGGGCCGCGACGCTGGCGCTGCGCGCCAAGTGAGTTTCACCGAAACGGAGGGGATCATGACCGAGGTGAAAGCCGCGGCCGGGGCGGATGTGCCCGGCGACCTGGGGGCCGAGATGCTGGGCTTTGTCCAGGAGTTGAAGGCATTCCGCAGCGAGATTCAGAACCGATTGGAAGCACAGGAAGAACGCATGACCATGCTGGACCGCAAGACGATTTCCCGCGCCCGCGCCCCCCTGTCGGCCGAGGCCGACCAGGGCGCGCCGCACCAGAAGGCCTTCGACGCCTATATCCGCCATGGCGACGACGGCGCGCTGCGTGGCCTGCCGCTGGAGGGCAAGGCGATGACCACCGGCTCGGACGGGGGCTTCCTGGCGGCGCCGACGGTGGCCATGCAGGTGCAGGAGGCGCTGAACGTCACCGCTTCGCTGCGCCGGGTCGCCAATGTGGTGGCGGTGGAATCGGCCAGCTACGAGGTGCTGGTGGACATGGGCGACATCGCCCATGGCTGGGCCACCGAGGCCACGGCCCAGGCCGAGACCGGCACCCCCACCGTGCAGCGGGTGGTGATCCCGGTGCATGAGCTTTCCGCCATGCCCAAGGCCAGCCAGCGCCTGCTGGACGATGCCGCCTTCGACGTCGAGACCTGGCTGGCCGGGCGCATCGCCGAGAAATTCGCCCGCGCCGAGGCCATGGCCTTCATCGGCGGCGACGGCGTGAACAAGCCGCGCGGCATCCTGACCCATGCCAAGGCGCCGAACGGCACCGCGACCAATGTGCAGATCGGCACCATCCCGTCGGGCGGGAACGGCGATTTCGCCGCGACCAACCCGGCGAATGCGCTGATCGACCTGGTCTATGCGCTGGGCGCGCAATACCGCGCCAATGCGAGCTTCGTGATGAATTCCAAGACCGCCGCCGCGGTGCGCAAGATGCGCGACGCGGACGGCCGCTTCCTGTGGGCGGACAGCCTGGCCATGGGCCAGCCGGCGCAGCTTCTGGGTTATCCGGTGCTGGTCTGCGAGGACATGCCCGACATCGCGCAGGGCTCGCATTCCATCGCCTTCGGCGACTTCCGCTCGGCCTATACCATCGTCGAGCGGCCGGACCTGCGGGTGCTGCGCGATCCCTTCTCGGCCAAGCCGCATGTGCTGTTCTACGCCACCAAGCGGGTGGGCGGCGGCGTCACCGACGCCCGTGCCGTCAAGCTGATGGTCTTCGGCTGATCCGGGGCCGAAGCGGGGGCCGCGCCGGGGATCTGCGCCCTGCTGGCAAGTGCAACTGTCCGCGCGCGCGAGGGTGCAGCGGCGCGGCCCCCTTTTGCCCGAAGCCCTGCGAGTGGGAGAGACGAGGATGATGCTTGTGGAAGTGACGGCGCCCGCAGCCGGGGCGCTGCCCGTCGCGGTGTTGCGGGACCATCTGCGGCTGGGGACGGGGTTCGACCTGGGCGGCGCCGATGATGGGGCCGAGACCGCGGCGCTGGCGGGTTTCCTGCGCGCGGCCGTCGCCACCGTCGAGGCGCGCACCGGCAAGGTGCTGCTGGCCCGGCGGTTCCGGCTGCGGCTGGAGGAATGGCGCGACCCCGAGGGGCAGCCCTTGCCGCTGGCCCCGGTCGAGGCGGTCGAGGCGGTCGGGATCGCCGATGCGGCGGGCGCGGCGGTGCCGGTCGATCCGGCGGCCTGGCGGCTGGTGCCGGACATGCAGCGGCCGGTGCTGGCGCCGGTGGGGACGTTCCTGCCGGCGGTGCCCTCGGGCGGGTTCGCCGAGATCACCTTTCGCGCCGGGTTCGCGGCGGAATGGGCGGGGCTGCCGGCCGACCTGGCGCAGGCGGTGCTGCTGCTGGCCGCGCGCTATCACGAGGATCGCAGCTTCGAGGGCTCGGCGGGGGCGCTGCCCTTTGGCGTCAGCGCGCTGATCGAGCGCTGGCGCTCGGTCCGGGTGCTGGGGGGGCGCGGCCAGTCGCGCGGCCGGGCATGAGGGCGCCGCGACCGACGGTGCCGCTGGTGGTGGAATCCCCGGTCCGGGTGCCCGACGGGATGGGCGGGTTCCGCCTGACCTGGCAGGAGGTCGGGCGCCTCTGGGCCGAGATGCGGTCGGGCGCGGGGGCGGAGCGCATCGCCGAGGTGGGGGCGCAGAGCGTCGTGACCTGGCGGATCACCGTCAGGGCGGCGCCTGCCGGCGATGCCCGCCGCCCGCGCCCCGAGCAGCGGCTCCGGCTGGGCGAGGGCGCGGCCGCCCGGCGCTTTCGCATCGAGGCGGTGGCCGAGAGCGATGCCGGCGGCCGCTGGCTGGTCTGCATCGCGAAAGAGGAGTCCCTGGCATGAGCTATCTTGCAACGGCCGCCCTGCAGGCCGCGGCCTATCGCCGCCTGCGCGAGGACGGCGCGCTGGCGGCGCTGGTGGGCGACGCGATCTATGACGCCATGCCGGTGGCGGCGCCGGCGGGGCTTTATGTCTCGCTGGGGCCCGAGGAGGTGCGCGACGCGGGCGACATGACGGCCGGCGGCGCGGTGCATGATTTCGTCGTCTCGGTCCTGTCGGGGGCCGAGGCGGCGGGCGGCTTCGGCGCGGTCAAGGCGGCGGCGGTCGCGGTCAGCGAGGCGCTGGAGGCGGCCGACATGGCGCTGGATCGCGGGCACCTGGCGGGGCTGTGGTTCCTGCGTGCCCGCGCGCGGCGGGCGGAAAACGGCGCGGGGCGGCGGGTCGACCTGACCTTTCGCGCGCGCATCGACCTGGGTTGAGGAGAGACGGTGATGGCGGTGCAGAACGGACGCGACCTGCTGATCAAGATGGACATGACCGGCGACGGCCATTTCGAGACCGTGGCGGGGCTGCGGGCGACCCGGCTGGGCTTCAATGCCGAGACGGTGGACGTGACGAGCCTGGAAAGCGAGGGGCGCTGGCGCGAGCTGCTGGCGGGCGCGGGGGTGCGCTCGGCCAGCATCTCGGGCTCGGGGGTGTTCCGGGACGGGACCACGGACGAGCGCGCGCGGCAGGTGTTCTTCGACGGCGAGGTGCCGCGCTTCCAGGTGGTGATCCCGGATTTCGGCACGGTCGAAGGGCCGTTCCAGATCACGGCGCTGGAATATGCGGGCAGTTACAATGGCGAGGCGACCTATGAGATTTCCATGGCAAGCGCGGGCGCGATCAGCTTCGTCGCGTTCTGAGATGGCCAATCCGCTGGCGGGCGAGGTCGAGATCTGGCTGGACGGGCGGCGCCATGTCGCCCGGCTGACGCTGGGCGCGCTGGCCGGGCTTGAGGCCGAGCTGGGCGCGGAAAGCATGATCGCGCTGGTCGAGCGCTTCGAGGGCGGGCGGTTTTCCAGCCGCGACGTGATGGCGGTGCTGGTCGCGGGCCTGCGGGCGGGCGGCTGGCCGGGCGGCATGGACGCGCTGGCCTCGGCGGACCTGCGCGGTGGGCCGGTCGCCGCGGCCCATGCGGCG
>NZ_VCBQ01000041.1:0-42667 GCF_006386455.1 Paracoccus sp. FO-3
CGCGCCGGCGCAGCGCCCGCCGCGGGCGACGCCGCATTGCAGCGCCGCGCCGAGGCCCTGCGCGCCCGCGCCAAGGCGCTGTCGCAGCAATCCCCGGCCGAGGACTGCCCCGAGGGCAGCGCCGATTGCCCGCCGAACTGAGGAGAAGCCCATGCCGGTCATCACCTGCATCGACGACCTGAAGGCGATCTATCGCCGACGCGTGCCCCGCATGTTCTACGACTATTGCGAAAGCGGCAGCTATACCGAGGGCACCTTCCGCGACAATTGCAGCGATTTCCAGCGCATCAAGCTGCGCCAGCGCGTCGCCGTGGACATGACCGGGCGCACCACCGAAAGCACGATGATCGGGCAGAAGGTCGCCATGCCGGTGGCGCTGGCCCCGGTCGGCATGACCGGCATGCAATGCGCCGATGGCGAGATCAAGGCGGCGCGGGCGGCGAAAGCCTTTGGCGTGCCCTTCACGCTTTCGACCATGTCGATCTGCTCGATCGAGGACGTGGCCCAGGCGACCCAGGCGCCGTTCTGGTTCCAGCTTTACGTGATGCGCGACCAGGAGTTCCTGGAGGCGATCATCGAGCGGGCCCGGCGTGCCCATTGCTCGGCGCTGGTGCTGACGCTGGACCTGCAGATCCTGGGCCAGCGCCACAAGGATCTGAAGAACGGGCTGTCCGCGCCGCCGCGGCTGACCCTGCCGGTGCTGCTGGACCTGGCGACGAAATGGCGCTGGGGCATCGAGATGCTGCAGACCAGGCGCCGCTTCTTCGGCAATATCGTCGGCCATGCCAAAGGGGTGGGCGATCCCTCGTCGCTGGTCGCCTGGACGGCCGAGCAGTTCGACCCGCAGCTCGACTGGGGCAAGATCGCCCGCATCCGCGACCTCTGGGGCGGCAAGCTGATCCTCAAGGGCATCAACGACCCCGAGGACGCCCGCATCGCCGCGGATTTCGGCGCCGATGCGATCATCGTCAGCAACCACGGCGGCCGGCAACTGGACGGTGCGGTCAGTTCCATCCGCATGCTGCCCGAGATCGTCAAGGCGGTGGGCGACCGGGTCGAGATCCATCTCGACAGCGGCATCCGTTCGGGCCAGGACGTGCTGAAGGCGCTGGCCATGGGGGCACATGCCACCCATATCGGCCGCGCCTTCATCTATGGGCTGGGCGCCATGGGCGAGGCCGGCGTGACCCGCGCGCTGGAGGTGATCCAGAAGGAGCTGGACATCACCATGGCGCTCTGCGGCGAGCGGGACGTCAAGAATCTCGACCGCCACAACCTGCTGGTGCCGCAGGACTTCCTGCAGCCCTGGAGCTAGGGTGCCGGGTTAGAATGTCGGGCTAGAATGTCAGGCTAGGGCGCGGGATCGGGCCGGGGCCGTTCGCCCCGCCCACGCTTCCTGTCCTTGCCGAAGCCGGGGATCGGCAGCCGGCCCAGCAGCAGCGCGGCCAGCGTCGGCAGGCCGAGCGCGAACAGCATCAGCTCGCCCAGATGCTCGAAACCCAGCGAGCGGGCCAGATGCAGCGCCATCACATGCATGAAATAGATCATGGCCGAGATCGGATCCAGCCGGATCGGCGGCTGCGGCATGGCCGTGCCCAGCACCGCCACGAACAGGGCCGGCGCCGCGACGTAAGAGCTGATCGGGATGTCCAGCATCACCTGGTCGCTGCGCCAGGCCTGCACCAGCCAGGCCTCGGCCATCAGCAGCCCGGCCCCGGCGGCGGTGGCGGCCAGCACCAGCCAGCGCGGCGGCAGCCCCGCCATCCCCAGCCGCGCCATGCGCCGGCCGCAGAGATAGCCGATGGCCACGAAGGGAAAGCACATGAAGAGGCCGTTCGAGAATTTCTTGACGCCGATAGGCGCGATCCCCGACAGGGCGACATATTGCAGCACCAGCCCGGTCGCGGCGCAGACCGCCGCGGCCGCCAGCAGGATGCGGTATTCATAGGCCGGCGCCAGCGCGCGGGCGATGCCGCGCAGCAGCAGGATCACCGCCCCGGCGACCAGGATGCCGGCCATGAACCACAGGTGGAAATAGCCCCAGGCCAGGGTCTTGAGCAGCGAGACCAGCCCATGCACCTCGTTCAGCCAGAAGGGCAGATAGACCGCCATCCAGAACAGGTAGAGCGCCGCCACGCGGGCCAGCCATTTGTTGCCCTTGTCGCGCGCCACCGCAGAATAGAGGAAATAGCCCGCCACGATGCAGAAGGCCGGCACCATGACCCGCATCAGCCCGTTGCCGATCATGAACAGCCTGGGCGTCATGTGCGACTGCAGCCAGTAGGTATGGGCAAAGGCAACCAGGACCGCCAATCCCAGCTTGAGATAGTCCAGCGAATGAATACGATGCAACGCGAAAACCCCGGCCCCGTGTGCTGCAATGCTCTGCAACCGCGAGGGCCATCTGACAAGCCTTTTTCCCCTCGCATGCAAGTGTTTTTTCGCTTCACATCCATCTGACGTCGCGCTATAGGCCCGCATTCGGCCATGCACCCTTGGAGGATGGCCGCGAACCGTCAACAAAGGAATACCATCATGGCCAAAGAGATCCCGGATCTGGTGGCCGAGGCACGCGCGGGGACAGGCAAGGGGGCCGCCCGCCAAGCTCGCCGCGAAGGCAAGGTGCCCGGCATCGTTTATGGCGACGGCAAGGAGCCGCAGCCGATCCAAATCGAGTTCAACTCGCTGCTGACCAAGCTGCGCGCCGGTCGCTTCATGTCCACGCTGTGGAACCTGAAGATCGACGGCCAGGACGACGTGCGCGTCGTCTGCCGCGGCGTCCAGCGCGACGTGGTCAAGGACCTGCCGACGCATATCGACTTCATGCGCCTGCACCGCAACACCCGCGTGAACCTGTTCATCCACGTGAACTTCGAAAACCAGGAAGCCGCCCCCGGCCTCAAGCGCGGCGGCACGCTGGTCGTGGTGCGCCCCGAGGTCGAACTGGTCGTGACCGCCTCGGACATCCCCGAGCAGATCACCGTGGACCTGACCGGCAAGCAGATCGGCGACACCATCCACATCAACGACGTGGTGCTGCCCGCCGGCGTGAAGCCGACCATCGACCGCAATTTCGTCATCGCCAATATCGCGGCGCCCTCGGGCCTGCGTTCGGCCGACAACGAGGAAGCCGCCGCTGCCGAAGGCGAGGCCACCGAGGCCTGATCGCAGGCCCAGGCAAGGCGAATCACATCGGGCGGCACCCCTGCGGGCGCCGCCCTTTCTCTTGCCGTCATGGCCCGCGGTTGCTAGGAGATCGCGCCTGACGCGAAGGGGAAAACCATGGAACCGATCCATATCATCGGCGCCGGCCTTGCCGGGTCCGAGGCCGCCTGGCAGATCGCCCGCGCCGGCGTGCCGGTGGTGCTGCACGAGATGCGGCCCCAGGTCGCGACCTTCGCCCACCGCACCGGCGATTGCGCCGAGATGGTCTGCTCGAACAGCTTCCGCTCGGACGACGACCGCATGAACGCCGTGGGCCAGCTGCATTGGGAGATGCGGGCGGCGGGCGGGCTGATCATGGCCATGGCCGACCGCCACCGCCTGCCGGCCGGCGGCGCGCTGGCCGTGGACCGCGACGCCTTCTCGCAGGCGGTGACGCAGGCGCTGCAGGCCGAGCCGCTGGTCAGCTTCCAGCCCGGCGAGATCCGCAGCCTGCCCTCCGAGGGGCGCTGGATCGTCGCCACCGGCCCGCTGACCTCGGACGCGCTCGGCCGGTCGATCCGCGACCTGACCGGCGAGGGCTCACTTGCCTTCTTCGACGCCATCGCCCCCATCGTCCATGCCGAGAGCATCGACATGTCGATCTGCTGGCGCCAAAGCCGCTACGACAAGGGCGAGACCGAGGAAGAGCGCACCGCCTATATCAACTGCCCGATGACGCGCGCGGATTACGAGGGCTTCATCGACGCCCTGCTGGCGGCCGACAAGACCGAGTTCCACGAGGGAGAAACGGCCGGCTATTTCGACGGCTGCCTGCCGATCGAGGTGATGGCCGAGCGCGGCCGCGAGACCCTGCGCCACGGCCCGATGAAGCCGGTCGGCCTGACCAATGCGCATAACCCGGCGGAAAAGCCCCATGCCGTGGTGCAGCTGCGCCGCGACAATGCGCTGGGAACGCTCTACAATATCGTCGGCTTCCAGACCAAGATGAAATATGGCGCGCAAGTGGATGTTTTTCGGCGTATTCCCGGATTGCAGGACGCGAGTTTCGCCCGTCTGGGCGGCATCCATCGCAACAGTTTCCTGAATTCGCCGCGGCTGATCGACGACCGGCTGCGGCTGCGCGCGCGTCCGAACCTGCGCTTTGCCGGCCAGGTGACGGGGGTCGAGGGCTATGTCGAAAGCGCCGCCATGGGCCTGCTCGCCGGGCGCATGGCCGCGGCCGAGGCGCTGGGGCGCGACCTGCCGCCGCCGCCCGCGACCAGTTCCATGGGCGCGCTGGTCAACCACATCACCGGCGGCGCGGATGCCAGAACCTTCCAGCCGATGAACGTGAATTTCGGCCTCTACCCGCCGCTGGACGCCATGCGCGGCGGCCGCAAGGGGCGCAAGGACCGCTACCCGGCCTATACCGACCGGGCAAAAGCCGATTTTAATGAATGGCTTGCGGGGCAGAGTTGAACCGGACGCGGTTCGCCCCCTCGCCGACCGGCCCCCTGCATCTGGGCCATGCCTTCGCGGCGCTGACCGCCGCGCGGCTGGCCGATCCCGGCCAGTTCCTGCTGCGGATCGAGGACATCGACCAATCCCGCTGCCGCCCGGAATACGAGGCGCTGATCGCGCAGGATCTGCACTGGCTGGGCCTCGACTGGCCGCAGCCGGTCATGCGCCAGTCCGAACGCCTGCCCGCCTATCAGGCGGCGCTCGACCGGCTGGCGGCGCTTGGCCTGACCTATCCCTGCCGCTGCCGCCGCGCCGACATCCGCGCGGCGCTTTCCGCCCCGCAAGAAGGTGCGGCGCCGGCCATCGGCCCGGACGGCCCGGTCTATCCCGGCACCTGCCGCCACTGCCCCATGGCGGATGCCGGGCCGGACGACGCCATCCGCCTGGACGCCGCCCGCGCGTTCCGGCACCTCGGCCTCGACGAGATCGCCTTCCTCGACGAGAATGTCGCCCCCGGCCTGCCGCACCGGCTGTCGGCGCAGGATTTCATCGCCGGCATCGGCGATGTGGTTCTGGCGCGGCGCGGCATGGGCACCAGCTATCACCTTTCGGTGGTGGTGGACGATGCCGCCCAAGGCATCACCTTGGTCACGCGCGGAAAAGATCTTCTGGATTCAACATGGATCCATGTGCTTCTTCAGAAACTGCTGGAGCTTTCGACGCCGCGCTATCACCACCACCGGCTGATCCGAGACGACCAGGGCAAGCGGCTGGCCAAGCGCGACGACGCCCGCGCGCTGAAGCTGTTCCGCGACGAAGGCATCAGCGCCGACGAGATCCGCCGCCGGCTAGGCTTCTGACGGCTCCATGATGACGACCTCCGCCCCCTCGCGGATGGCGGTGTAAAAGCAGCTGCGCCGGTTGGTGTGGCAGGCCGGCCCATGCTGGTCCACCAGCAGCAGCAGGCAGTCGCGGTCGCAATCCACCCGCAACTCCACCAGCTTCTGCACATGGCCCGAACTCTCGCCCTTGACCCAGAAGCCCTGGCGCGAGCGCGACCAATAGGTGACGCGTCCCGTCTCCAGCGTCCGCTGCACGGCCTCGGCATTCATCCAGGCCATCATCAGCACCTCGCCGCTCCGATGATCCTGCGCGATGGCGGGAATCAGGCCCTTCGCGTCATATTTCAGGCTGGCGGGGTCGAACATCGGCTTTCCTTTCGGCTGCACCGTCCCTATCTAGACCGGGCGGCAGCAAGGGAAAAGACCATGTCCGACAGCGACCTGATGCAGCTCTATTCCCGGCGCATCCTGGCGCTGGCCTCGGACATCCCGCATCTGGGCAAGCTTGACCATGCGACAGGCAGCGCCCATCGCCGTTCGCCGCAATGCGGCTCGTCGGTGACGGCACATGTGGCGATGCAGGACGGCCGCATCGCCGATTTCGCGCAAGAGGTGCGGGCCTGCGCCCTGGGCCAGGCCTCGGCCGGGGTGCTGGGCCGCACCGCGCTCGGCCGCACACGGGCCGAGATCGCGCAGGCCCGCGACGAATTGCAGGCCATGCTGAAATCCGGCGGCCCCGCCCCCGCCGCCCCCTTCGAGGAACTCGAGGCGCTGCTGCCCGCCCGCGAATTCCCGAACCGCCACGCCTCGATCCTGCTGGCCTGGGAGGCGCTCCTGGGCGCCATCGACGCCTCGGCCTGACCGGCTTCTTCGTTCCCCAAATACCCCCGCCGGAGGCGCGCCCCGCCCGGCTTCTTCGTTCCCCAAATACTCCCGCCGGAGGCGATAAAAAAAGAAAGCCGGCCCGCAGGGGACCGGCAGTTGCGCGCAGGATCGTCCGGGGAAAGGGACCGGCCCCAGGCGAAGGGCCGTCGATTGCGCGGGGCAGTAGGGATCAGGCTGCCAGGATCGAAGGCAGCGAAAACAGGATGATCGCCGTCACCGAGATCGCGACGGTGCCGAGCAGGTCAGAGAGGGATTCGCGGGTCATGAGGTCTCTCCACGGTTCGTTTATGGTTTGTTCTCATGAGTCGGGAACAAAGTAAAGAACTTTTTAAGAACATCCTGCGAACATCTATCCGGCGGTGATCAGGCGGATGGCGCGGTCCTGTTCCATCAGCCACAGAAGCAGCCGCACCGCCTGGCCGCGCTCGCTCTCCATCGCAGGGTCGCGCTCCAGGAAGCTCTGCGCATCCTTGCGCGCCAGGGCCATCAGCCCGGCCTGGCGTTCCAGGTCGGCGATGCGGAATCGCGGCAGGCCGGATTGCGCCGTGCCGATCACGTCGCCGGCGCCGCGCATGGCCAGGTCTTCCTCGGCGATGCGGAAACCGTCCTCGGTCTCGCGCAGGATCGTCAGCCGCCGCCGCCCGGTTTCCGACAGCGGCTCGTGATACATCAGCAGGCAGCTCGACGCGCCCGAACCGCGCCCGACCCGGCCGCGCAGCTGGTGCAATTGCGCCAGGCCGAAGCTTTCGGCGCGCTCGATCACCATGATCGTCGCCTCGGGCACGTCCACGCCGACCTCGATCACCGTGGTCGCGACCAGGATGCGCGCCCGCCCGGCGGCGAAATCGGCCATGGCGGCATCGCGTTCCTCGGCCGGCATCTGGCCATGCACCATCCGCACCTGCGCGCCGAATCGCGCCCGCAGCTCCTGGAAGCGCGCCTCGGCCGCGGTCAGGTCCACCGCCTCGCTTTCCTCGACCAGCGGGCAGACCCAATAGGCCCGCGCCCCACCCTCGAGCGCGCGGGCCAGATGCGCCACCACCTCGGCCATGCGGGCGTCCGAGATCACCGTGGTGCGGATCGGCTGCCGCCCCGCGGGCTTTTCGTCCAGCACCGACAGGTCCATGTCGCCGAATTGCGCCAGCGCCAGCGAACGCGGGATCGGCGTCGCCGTCATCACCAGCATGTCGGGCGGCTGGTGCCCGCCCTTGGCGCCCAGTTCCATGCGCTGGTTGACGCCGAAGCGGTGCTGCTCGTCGACGATGGCCAGCCGCAGGTCGTGGAACTCGACCGATTTCTGGATCACCGCATGGGTGCCGACCAGGATGTCGATGCGGCCCTCGGCCAGGTCGGTCAGGATATTGGCGCGCGCATCGCCCTTGTCGCGGCCGGTCAGCGCCTCGAGCCGGATGCCGGCCAGCCGCGCGAGCGGCTCCAGCGCGCGGAAATGCTGGCGCGCCAGGATCTCGGTCGGGGCCATCAGCACGCCCTGCCCGCCCGCCTCGACCGCGACCAGCAGCGCCAGGAAGGCGACCAGCGTCTTGCCGGCGCCGACATCGCCTTGCAGCAGCCGGTTCATCCGCCGCGGCGCGGCCATATCACCGGCGATCTCCTCGACCGCGCGGGCCTGCGCCCCGGTCGGCGGCCAGGGCAGCCCGGCCAGCACCTTGGCGCGCAGATGGCCGTCGCCCTGCGTGGACAGCCCCGCCTGCCGCCGCCGGTCGCGCCGCAACAGCGCCAGCGTCATCTGATGCGCGAACAGCTCGTCATAGGCCAACCGCGCGCGCACCGGATCGGTCGACGACAGGCCCGCCGGCCCCTGGGGCGCATGGGCGCGGGCCAGCGCCTCGGCCCAGGCCGGCCAGCCCTCGCGCGCCAGGACCGAGGCGTCGATCCACTCGCCCGCCTGCGGCAGCCGCGCCATCGCGGCCCCCACCGCCTTTTGCACCACCCCCTGGGTCAGCCGGCCCGAGAGCGGATAGACCGGCTCGAATTCCGGCGGCGGGGCCACACCCTCGGCGCCGATATGGTCGGGATGCACCATCTGCGCCACGCCGTCGAACAGCTCGACCTTGCCGGACACCAGCCGCCGCGCGCCCAGGGGCAGCTGGCTTTCGATCCAGTCCTTGCGCGGATGGAAGAAGACCAGCAGCAGGTCGGCGCTGCCGTCCGAGCAAAGCACCCGCCAGGGCCGGCCCTTGGCCGTGGGCGGGCTGTGGCGCTGCACGGTGACGGCCACGGTGACGATCTCGGGCGGGCGGGCCTCGACAAGTCGGGCGATCGGGCGGCGGCGGATGCCGGAATGCGGCAGGGTCAGGACCAGGTCGCGCAGCCGCGTCACGCCCATCTGGGCAAAGGATTCGGCCGCGCGCGGGCCGACACCGGGCAGGGTCTCGACGCCCGCGAACAGCGGGAACAGCGCCGGCGGCCGGCCCGTCACCCCTGGGCGATCGCCAGCCATTCGTCCTCGTCGATGACCTTGATGCCAAGCTCGGCCGCCTTCTTCGCCTTCGACCCCGCGCCCGGCCCGGCGATCAGCAGGTCGGTCTTGGCCGAGACCGAGCCCGCGACATGGGCGCCAAGCGCCTCGGCCCGCGCCTTGGCCTCGGCCCGCGTCATCTTTTCCAGCGTGCCGGTAAAGACCAGCGTCTTGCCGGTGATGGCGCTGTCGGTGGCGCGCGCCTCGGGCGGCAGCACGGTCAGATGCGCGACCAGCCGGTCGATCGCCGCCCGCTCGCGCTCATTGGCAAAGGCGTCCGAAAGCGACATGGCCAGCACCGGGCCGATGCCGTCGGCGGCGATCAGCCCGGCCCAGGCATTCGCCGCATCGGCCGGCAGGTCGGCCTGCGCCAAGGCGGCGGCGCGCGCCTCCGCGGGGCGGGCGCGACGGCCCTCGGCCTGCGCGGCCTCGCGTTCGGCCTGGACCGCCTCCTCGGCGGCGCGATGGGCGATGGCGGCCGGGCGCGCGGTGTCGAGCGCCGCCTCCAGCGCCTGCCAGCTGCCGTAATGGCGGGCCAGATCCTGCGCCGCGACCTCGCCGACATGGCGGATCCCGAGCGCGAACAAGAGCCGCGCCAGCGGGATCTCGCGGCGCTTCTGGATGGCCTGGAACAGGCTCGCGGCGCTTTTCTCGCCCCAGCCCTCGCGATTCTTCAGCTGCCGGGGCTGGCCGGGGCCATAGCGGTCCTCCAGGGTAAAGATGTCGGCCGGCTCGGCGATCCAGCCGTCGCGGAACAGCTCCTCGACCAGCTTGGCGCCCAGCCCCTCGATGTCGAAGGCGGCGCGCGAGACGAAATGGCGCAGCTTCTCGACCGCCTGGGCCGGGCAGATCAGCCCGCCGGTGCAGCGGCGGACCGAATCGCCCTCTTCCCGGATCGCGGGCGAGCCGCATTCCGGGCAGGTGGCCGGAAAGGCATAGGGCGCGGCCTCGGGCGGGCGCTTGGCCAGGTCCACGTCCGCGACCTTGGGGATCACGTCGCCGGCGCGATAGACCTCGACCCAGTCGCCGATGCGGATGTCCTTGCCGCCGCGGATCTCGCTGCCGTCGGCGCCGCGGCCGGCGATGTAATCCTCGTTATGCAGGGTGGCGTTCGAGACGACGACCCCGCCCACCGTCACCGGATGCAGCCGCGCCACCGGGCTCAGTGCGCCGGTGCGGCCGACCTGGATGTCGATGGCTTCCAGCCGGGTCCAGGCGCGCTCGGCCGGGAACTTGTGCGCGAGCGCCCATCGCGGCGTGGTCGAGCGCATGCCCAGCCGCGCCTGATAGCCAAGGTCGTTCACCTTGTAGACCACGCCGTCGATGTCATAGCCCAAGGTCGCGCGCATCTGCTCGATCTCGGCCCAGGCGGCCAGCATGTCCTGGACCGAGGCGCAGATCCGGGTCAGCGGATTGGTCTGGAAGCCGAAATCCTGCATCCGCCGCACCGCCTCCATCTGCGTGCGGGCAAAGGGCGCGCTGACCTCGCCCCAGGCATAGGCAAAGAAGCGCAGGGGCCGCGATGCCGTCACCGCAGGGTCGAGCTGGCGCAGCGAGCCCGCCGCCGCATTGCGCGGGTTGGCAAAGACCCGGCCGCTGTCAGACTGGTTCAGCTTTTCGAAATCGACATGCGACATGTAGACCTCGCCGCGGATCTCCAGCACGTCGGGCCAGTCGTCGCCGGCAAGCTGGCCGGGAATGTCGGCGATGGTGCGGGCGTTGGCGGTCACGTTCTCGCCCACCGCCCCGTCGCCGCGGGTCGCGGCCTGGACCAGCCGCCCGCCTTCGTAGCGCAGCGACAGCGACAGCCCGTCGATCTTGGGCTCGGCGGTGATCTCCAGCGCCGCGCCGGGGGCGAGGTTCAGGAATGAGCGCACCCGCTGCACGAAGGCTTCGACATCGCCCTGGGTAAAGCCGTTTTCCAGCGACAGCATCGGCAGGCGATGCGGGATCTTGGCAAAGCGCGTATCGGGCGTGGCGCCGACCTGCTCGGTCGGGCTGCCGGGATGGGCAAGATGGGGAAAGCGCGCCTCGATCTCTTCCAGCCGGCGCTTGCAGGCGTCGTATTCGGCATCGCTGATGAAGGGCGCATCTTCCTGGTAATAGGCCAGGTTCGCCCGCGCCACCTCGTCGCTCAGCCGGGCGTGCTCGGCCTCGGCGGCCTCGGCGTCCAGGCTGGAGACGGGCGGCAGGGCCGCAGCCGGCGCTGCCGGCTCCCCCGCCGGAACCGCCCGATCCTCGTCATCTCCGGCCATCTGCCCTCCGCCTTCTGTCGGCCTTGCGGGCCGTGATCTGCGCAGCAGGTGATACCGGGGCGAAGGCCGGGTTGTCCAGCGCCCGGCCCCACGGTCTTCCGCGACCCCGAAGCCCCGCCGGGCTCAGGCGCGCAGGGCCATGCGTTCGGGGTTCTGCGTCTCGGAGGCCGGGTCGCGCAGGACATAGCCCCTGCCCCAGACCGTCTCGATATGGCTTTCGCCGTTCATCGCCGCCGCCAGCTTCTTGCGCAGCTTGCAGACGAAGACGTCGATGATCTTCAGCTCGGGCTCGTCCATGCCGCCGTAAAGATGGTTCAGGAACATCTCCTTGGTCAGCGTCGTGCCCTTGCGCAGGCTCAGAAGCTCCAGGATCTGGTATTCCTTGCCGGTCAGATTGACCGCGCGCCCGCCCACCTCGACCGAGCGTGCGTCCAGGTTCACCACCATCTCGCCGGTGCGGATCACCGACTGGCTATGGCCCTTGGAACGGCGGATGATGGCCTGGATGCGGGCGACCAGCTCCTCGCGGTTGAAGGGCTTGGTCATGTAGTCGTCGGCACCGAAGCCAAAGCCGCGCAGCTTGCTTTCGGTGTCGTCCGAGCCGGTCAGGATCAGGATCGGCGTGTCGATGCGGGACATGCGGATCTGGCGCAGGACCTCCATGCCGTGCATGTCCGGCAGGTCCAGGTCCAGCAGGATCAGGTCGTAGTCATAGAGCTTGGCAAGGTCGATGCCCTCCTCGCCCATATCGGTGCGATAAACATTATAACTCGCGTTCGTCAGCATCAGCTCGATGCTGCGCGCCGTGGTCGGATCATCCTCGACCAGAAGGATTCGCATGTCATTTCCCCTTGCTAACCAGGCTACTGGCAAAACCTCTCAGCAAAAGGTTAATATCACGTTACCGGCCTATTTATCAAATTTGTCTCAACTTACGGTTGCCGAAATTTCTGCAGATGCGTGATTTTCAGCGCATTGCGGCCATGCTGGCGAAAGGCGCTGGCCCAGGCGTCGAACTCTTCCTCGGTCAGGCCATAGCGGCGAATCGCCTCGTCCCGCGACAAGAGGCCGTAATGCACCGCATCGACCACCGCCGCCTTGCGGCTGGCCACCCAGCGGGTCTGCGGCTGGGGCAGATCGGCCTGGGTCAGGATGCTGCCATCGGGCAGGATCACGGTGCGCAGACCGGGAGTTTTCTTCAAAAACATCGGCAAGTCCCTGTTCTCTCTGCCTCCTTGTGTCGCAAACTTCTTAAGCCCCGGTGAAGTGGCGCAGGGTTTTTCCAGGCCCGGCCCTTGAGAATTGCCGGTTTTTACCTATAAATGTCATGAACTGCGGGCCAGAGCAGCGCGCCCGCGCAAAGGACGATCCATGACAGCGCCAAGCCCCTCTCTGCGCCATGACGCGCCAGATTCGACCGTGAATTCGCTGGGCTTTGCCAAGCCGCCGGCGCAGACGCGCGTGGTCGTGGCCATGTCGGGCGGCGTGGACAGCTCGGTCGTGGCCGCGATGCTGGCCGCGCAGGGCTATGACGTGATCGGCGTGACCCTGCAGCTTTACGACCATGGCGCGGCGCTGGCGAAAAAGGGCGCCTGCTGCGCCGGGCAGGACATCCACGACGCCCGCCGCGTGGCCGAGCGCATCGGTTTTCCGCATTACGTGCTGGATTACGAGAACAGGTTCCGCGAATCGGTGATCGAGGAATTCGCCGATGCCTACCTGGCCGGTGCGACGCCGGTGCCCTGCATCCGCTGCAACGAGCGGGTGAAGTTCCGCGACCTGCTGGAGACGGCGCGCGAGCTTGATGCCGATTGCATGGCGACCGGGCATTACATCCGCCGCTTCGACGGCCCGCGCGGGGCCGAGCTGCACATGGCGGCCGACCCGGCCCGCGACCAGAGCTATTTCCTGTTCTCGACCACGCAGGAGCAGCTGGATTTCCTGCGCTTCCCGCTGGGCGGGCTGGCCAGCAAGGCCGAGACGCGGGCGCTGGCGGCGCAATACGGGCTTTCGGTCGCCGACAAGCCCGACAGCCAGGACATCTGCTTCGTGCCCGATGGCGACTATGCCGGCGTGATCGAAAAGCTGCGCCCCGGCGCCGCCGATCCGGGCGAGATCGTGGACATGGACGGCAACATCCTGGGCACGCATCGCGGCGTGATCCATTACACCATCGGCCAGCGCCGCGGCCTGGGCATCGGCGGCCTGGGCGATCCGCTTTACGTGGTGCGGCTGGAGCCCGAGACGCGGCGCGTCGTCGTCGGCCCCAAGCAGGCGCTGGCGACCCGGATCGTGCCGGTGACCGAGGTGAACTGGCTGGGCGACGAGCCCTTCGCCGGCGAGATCCCGATCACCGCCCGCATCCGCTCGACCCGGCCGCCGCGGCCGGCCATCCTGCGCGCGACCGGCGAGCGGCGCGCCGAGATCGAACTGCTGGCCCCGGAAGAGGGCGTCAGCCCCGGCCAGGCCTGCGTCTTTTACGCGACCGAAGGGACGCGCGTGCTGGGCGGCGGCTGGATCTCGCATCGCCGCGGCGGCTGAGTTCAGGCCGCCGCAGCCAGCAGGCGGATGCGCTCGACCATGGCGCGCAGCCCGTTCGAGCGCTGCGCCGAAAGATGCTCCTCCAGCCCCAGCCGGCCAAGCTCGGCACTGGCGTCGATCGCCGCCACCTCGCCGACCGGCACGCCGGAATAAAGCGCATGCAGGATGGCGATCAGCCCGCGCACGATCAGCGCATCGCTGTCGCCCTGGAAGTCGAAGCGGCCAGCCTCGATCCGGGGCATGATCCAGACCTGGCTGGCGCAACCCTCGACCTTGGTGGCGGGCACCTGCAACGAGGCATCCATCGGCGCCATCGCCTTGCCCAGTTCGATGACATGGCGGTAGCGCTCTTCCCAATCCTCCAGGAAATCGAAGGTCTCGGCGATTTCTTCAAAGGCGGGCGTGGCCATCGGGGCATCCTCTCGCATCGGGCGGCACTGGCATAGCGCGACGGGGCGGCAAGGTCAAAGAGGCTTTCGCGCCCGCCCGACTTGGCCTATCACTGCGCCAAAGACTTGGGAAAACGGGGGCAGCCTTCATGCGGTCGGGAACCTTGGGCATTCTTGCCTGTGCGATGCTGGTGCTGGGCGGTTGCGGCCGCATGGGGGACAGCAGCCTGAACCCGTTCCGCTGGTTCGGCGGCGGCAGCGGCGCGCCCCGCCAGCAGACGCTGGAGCCCGAAGGCGGCTATCCGACCGCGATCGAGGACGGCCGCCTGCCGCTGGCGCAGATCACCAGCGCGAAATGGGAGCCGCTCTACGAAGGGCGGATGCTGGTCGTGACCGGGCTTGCCGCCAGCAAGGGCTGGTGGGATGTGGCGCTGGTCACCGAGGTGCCGATGCCCAGGGGACGCATCCGCCCCGATCAGGACGGCGTGCTGCGCCTGCGGCTGGTGGGCAAGCCGCCCCTGCCCGACACCTTCGCCGCCGCCAACCCGCCGCAGCCTGCCAGCGATACGGTGACGGTGGCGCTGACGCTTCCCAACGCCGCCCTGGCGGACCTGCGCGAGGTGGTGATCACCGGCGCCGGCAACGCCATCACGCTGCGCCGCTGACGCCGGGCCCAGGCTCGGTTCGGCAGCGCGAAAGGCTGCAGGCAAACCGCGACCGGCACGGTTGCGCCATGGGTATTTGAGGAACGGAGAAGACGTGGGCGGCGCCAGGATCTTCTTCGTTCCTCAAATACCCATGGGCGACATTGCCGCATCGCCCTGTCCGTCATCTTGATCGCCAGACCGGAGTAGCGGGGACGAGGCGCAGGCCATGAGCCGAATGCAGGCAGGGCGGCCGCCGTGGCAGGAAAAAGGCCCGCATGACGCATGCGGGCCTTTTCGCGGAATGCCGGCGGGTGCGGCCGGTCAGGCCATCTTGCGCAGATAGGTCCAGGTCGGCACGCGGGCGGCGCGCGCCACGGACCAGCTTTCCGCATCGCCGAGATATTCGAAGCCGCAATTGGTCAGCACCCGCGCCGAGCCGGGATTGTCCTGGAACGCCTCGGCAAACAGCGTGCGCGAGCCGTGCGGATTGGCCTCGACCAGGGCCGAGACCGCCTCGGTCGCGAAGCCGGTGTTCCAGAACCCCGCCCCGATCCAGAAGCCGAGTTCGGACTGTTCCTTGTCGATCCGCGTCAGCGAGACCACGCCCAGCACCTCGGCCAGCTTGTTGGCCGAGCCGTCGATGGCCCAGACATCCTCGTCCCGGTCAGCCGCCATCGCCCGGCGGACATAGGCTTCGGAGGCGCCAGGCGGCAAGGGATGCGGGATCGAACGGGTTCCCTCGGCCACGCGCCGATCGGCGGTGTAATGCGCGATGAGCCCGGCATCCGATGCCCGCAGCGGGCGCAGGACGAAGCGCTCGGTCACGATCTCGATCTGCCGCGCATCCGAGGAAATCAATTCGTTCATGTCACTATTCTCCCCCAATTACTCGCAATCATATGGGTGCGGCCCCTGAAAACGCGAAGGGGACCGGCCCTGCCGATCCCCCTATTTAGCACCCGAGTGTTGAAATCGGCTTACTCGGCGGCCTCGAGATTGGCGGGAAGCACGGAAATATAGGTGCGGCCCTTGAGGCCCTTCTTGAAGGTCACGTGGCCGTCGGTCAGGGCGAACAGGGTGTGGTCGCGGCCCATGCCGACGTTCTGGCCCGGCCACCAGGTGGTGCCGCGCTGACGCACGATGATGTTGCCGGCGACGGCCTGCTGGCCGCCGAAGAGTTTCACGCCGAGACGACGACCGGCCGAGTCGCGGCCGTTGCGGGACGAACCGCCTGCTTTCTTATGTGCCATGGCTCAGTCTCCTTCTGCCTCAGTTGGCGTCTTCGGCCGAGGCTTCGGCTTCCGACTTCTTGGCTTTTGCCGGCTTGGCGGCCGGCTCGAGTTTGGTGCGCGCGCCGACGGCGGCTTTCACATCGGTCTTGTCGCCGCCTTTTTCAAGCAGCTCGGTGATGCGGACCAGCGTCAGCTGCTGGCGGTGGCCGCGGGTGCGCTGCGACGAATGCTTGCGGCGGCGCTTGACATAGGTGATGATCTTGTCGGCCTTGATGGTGTCGATCACCTCGGCCTGCACGGCGGCGCCGGCAACCAGCGGCGCGCCCACGGTCGCGCCGATCATCAGCACGTCGTTGAACTGGACCTTGTCGCCGGCTTCGGCGTTCAGTTTTTCGACGCGCAGCACGTCACCGGCCTGAACCCGGTATTGCTTGCCGCCCGTCTTGAGAACTGCGAACATTCCGTCTTTCCTTGCTCTGCCGCGTCCTTCGGCCCCTGCCTTGCAGGTGTTGCCGGGGCCAGGCCCCGCCTTCGGACAGCGCACCCATTGTTTCGGGTGAGGTTCAAAATATGATGCCGGCAACGGACATGTGCCCGGCCGGTCGCGGGTATATCGCGGATTCGGCCGGGCAAGTCAACCGAAATGGCGGCTCAGCGCCACAGATCGCGCGCCTCCTCCACCGCAAGCCGCCGCCCCTTGCGCAGCGCGCCCAGACCGGCCGACATGAGCGGCGCCGGGCGCGGATCGGTGCCGCTATAGGCGCCGCGGGCGCGGTTGTGCGGATGGCGCGGCGCCTCGTCCAATGACAGCACCGGGGCCGCGCAGGCATCGGTCCCCTCCAGCACGGTCGCCCAGTCGTCGCGGCTGCGGGTGGCGATGCGCGCGGCCAGGATCGCGCGCAGCGCGGCCCAGTTCGCCGGGTCGGCGCGGTCGGGCAGGTCGGCCTCGGACAGGCCCAGTCGCCGGACCAGTTCCGCCCAGAACTGCGGCTCGATGGCGGCGATGGCCAGGAAGCCGCCGCAGGCGCAGGGATAGCAGCTGTAATAGGGCGCGCCCCCGTCCAGCAGATTGGCCTGCCGCTGGTCCCGCCACAACCCGTTGGCGCGCAGCCCCGAGATCATCGCCATCAGATGCGCCACCCCGTCGGTGATCGCGGCATCGACCACCTGGCCCCGGCCGGTCTCGCGCGCAGCAAGGATCGCCGCCAGCATGCCCGAGACCAGATACATCGAGCCGGCGGCGAAATCGCCGACCAGGTTCAGCGGCGGCACCGGATGATCCGCGGGACCGATGGCGGAAAGCGCGCCGGTGATCGCCAGATAGGTCAGGTCGTGGCCGGCGGAATGGGCCAGCGGGCCGGTCTGGCCCCAGCCGGTCATGCGGCCATAGACCAGGCGCGGGTTTTCCGCGAAATCCTCGGGGCCGAGGCCCAGCCGCTCCATCACGCCGGGGCGCATGCCCTCGATCAGCGCATCGGCGCGCAGGATCAGGTCGCGGGCGATCCCGTGGCCCTCGGGCGATTTCAGGTCCAGTTCCAGCCAATCGCGGCCGCGGTCGAGCACGTCGCGGTCGAGCGGAAAGATCTGCGGCGCGCCGGGCCGGGCGATGCGCACCACCTGCGCGCCGTGGTCGGCAAGCCACATGGCGGCGAATGGCGTGGGGCCGATGCCGGCAATCTCGATGATGCGCAGGCTGGACAGGGCGCCGGTCATTCGCGGCCTCCGGGGGACTGGTGGGCGGTGAGGGACTCGAACCCCCGACATTCTCGGTGTAAACGAGACGCTCTACCAACTGAGCTAACCGCCCCCGTGCCGGCTGATAGCGCGATCCCGGCGTCCTTGGCAAGCACGGGCGTCACCGGCGCAGCCGCGCGATCAGCGACGAGGTGTCCCAGCGCCCGCCGCCCATGGCCTGCACCTCCTTGTAGAACTGGTCGACCAGCGCCGTCACCGGCAGGCTTGCCCCGGTCTCGTCGGCGGTGGCCAGGCAGATGCCCAGATCCTTGCGCATCCAGTCCACCGCAAAGCCGAAGTCGAAGCGGTTCTCGGCCATGGTCTGGTGGCGGTTCGCCATCTGCCAGCTGCCGGCGGCGCCCTGGCTGATCACCTCGACGACCTCGGGGATCGACAGCCCCGCCTTTTCGGCGAAATGCAGCGATTCCGACAGGCCCTGCACCAGCCCGGCAATGGCGATCTGGTTGCACATCTTGGTCAGCTGCCCCGCGCCCGAGGGGCCCATGAGCTTGCAGATCTTGGCATAGGCGGCGATCACCGGCTCGGCGCGGTCGTAATCGGCCTGCGCGCCGCCGCACATCACCGAAAGCTGGCCGCCCTCGGCCCCCGCCTGCCCGCCCGAGACCGGCGCATCGACGAAGCCCAGCCCGGCCTCGGCAGCGACCGCGGACAGTTCGCGCGTGACCGCGGCCGAGACCGTGGTGTGATCGACGAAGACCGCGCCCCGGCCCATGCCGGCAAAGGCGCCCGTCTCGCCCAGGCAGACCTGGCGCAGGTCGTCGTCATTGCCGACGCAGGCCATGACGAATTCGACGCCCCCGGCCGCCTCGCGTGCGGTGGCGGCCAGGCGGCCCTTGTGGCGCGCGGCCCAGGCCTCGGCCTTGGCGGGGCTGCGGTTCCAGACCGTCACCTCATGCCCGGCCGCGGCCAGGTGGCCCGCCATCGGAAAGCCCATCACCCCAAGTCCCAGAAATGCCACCCGCGCCATCAGATTCTCCCTTTCGTGTCGAAAAGGCGCGTTGATCCGGCCCGCGCCCTGCCCTATTCACCCCGATGAATTTCATCACCCGGCGCGGGGGTCAACCTCTCGTGCCCAAGCTCGGGACCGTGCCTTTTCATGGTGACACTTTTCCGCTGGCTTGTGCGCCTGACGGTCGGGCTGATCCTGCTGACCCTGGCGCTGGTGACGCTGGCCTGGTATTTCGCCATCCGCTCCTTGCCCGATTACGACGGCAGCTATGCGGTCCAGGGCATCTCGGCCCCGGTCGAGATCGTGCGCACGACCGAGGACGTGCCGCATATCTTCGGCCAAAGCGACCGCGACGTGTTCTTTGCGCTCGGGCTTGCCCATGCCCAGGACCGGCTGTTCCAGATGACCGTGCTGCGCCGTGCGGCCCAAGGCCGGCTGGCCGAGATCTATGGCATGGGCGCGCTGCCCGCCGACGACCTGGCACGCCGGCTGGGGCTTTACCGCAATGCCCGCGCCTCGCTCGAGGCCCAGGACCCCGAGGTGCTGGACGCGCTGCAAGCCTATGCCGCGGGCATCAACGCCTGGATCGAGCAG
This sequence comes from Paracoccus sp. FO-3, assembly GCF_006386455.1. Lineage (NCBI taxonomy): Bacteria > Pseudomonadati > Pseudomonadota > Alphaproteobacteria > Rhodobacterales > Paracoccaceae > Paracoccus > Paracoccus sp. FO-3. Next base: position 19,174 of record NZ_VCBQ01000041.1, read on the forward strand.
GTCAACCTGGGCGCGCGCGGGCGCGGGGCGCCGGAGTTCTTCCTTTATCCCGACGACATCGCCTATTGGGAACCGGCGGATTCGCTGGCGATCCTGAAGCTGCTGGCGGCCTCGTCCAGCGTGCAGCTGCGCCGCGAGGTGCTGCGCGCGCGGCTGTCTCTGGCCGCGCCCGAACGCGGGCAGGATCTGGTCGCCATGCCGGGCGAGCCGCCGCTGCCCGGCTATGCCGCGCTTTTTCCGGGCGCCCGCTTTGCCGCCCCGGAACGCGGCGCCGGGCCGCGGGACTGGACGGCGACGCTGGCCGGCTATCTGGCGCCGGCGGCGGGGGCCTCGGCCAACGGCTTTGCCGCCGCGGCCGGCCGCACGGCGGCGGGAGGGGCGCTGCTGGCCAATGACCCGCAATTCGCCCTGACCGCGCCGGGCCTGTGGTATCTGGCACGGATCGAGCTTGGCTCGGGCGGGGTGATCGGCGGCACCATCCCCGGCATTCCCGCGGTGCTGTCGGGTCGCAATACCGGCCTGGCCTGGGGCATCACCCCGGCCTGGATCGACGACCAGGACCTGTATATCGAGGAGGTCCAGCCCGGCGATCCCAACCGCTATCGCGGCGCGCAGGGCTGGACCGAGTTCGCGACCCGGCGCGAGACCCTGCGCATCCGCGGCGCCGAGCCGCAGACCATCACCCTGCGCGAGACCGAGAACGGCCCGGTCATCCCCGCCGCGCATCTGGACCTTGCCAGCATCCTGCCGGCCGGCCATGTCGCGGCGCTGTCCTGGACCGGCGGCCATGGCGAGGACCGCAGCATGTCGGCGCTGATCGGCCTGATGCGGGCGCAGGACCGCCAGGCGGCGACACAGGCGCTGCGCGGCATGGTCGCCCCGGCCCTGACGGTGACGCTGGCCGATGCGCGGGGCGTGGGCCAGGTGCTGGCCGGCGCCCTGCCGCAGCGTCCCGCCGGGCACCAGACGGCGGGACGCATGCCCGCGCCAGGCTGGGTCGTGCAGAACCGCTGGCAGGGGCTCGACCCCGCACCGTCCGAACTGGCCGAGCTGAGCCCCGAAAGCGGCATCGTCGCCGCAACCGGCGCGGCCGAGCCGGGCTGGGCCGGGCTGGGCCACGACCGGGCCGACGGCTACCGACTGGGCCGGCTGCGCCACCTGATCGAATCGCGCGAGGTGCATTCGCGCGACAGCTTCATCGCCGCGCAGACCGACATCGTCAGCCCGGTGGCCCGCGGCCTGCTGCCGCTGGTCGGGGCCGAGCTGTGGTTCACCGGCGAACCCGCGGCCCAGGGCACGCCCGAGCGGCTGCGCCAGGATGCGCTGGCGCTGCTGGCCAATTGGGACGGCGCGATGAGCGAGCATCTGCCCGAGCCGCTGATCTATGCCGCCTGGATGCGGGCCTTGCAGGACCGGCTGGTGCGCGACGACCTCGGCCCGCTGGCGCAGGACCTGACCGAGCTGTTCCCCGTTTTCATCGACCGGGTGTTTCGCGACGCCGGCGGCGCCTCGGAATGGTGCGACATCCGCCAGTCCGCCCCTGTCGAGACCTGCACCCAGATCGCCCGGCAGGCGCTGGACGCGGCGCTGCTGGACCTGGTGGCGCGCTTCGGCCCCGACCTTGCCAGCTGGCGCTGGGGCGACCTGCACCGCGCCCGCCATGTTCACCCGGCGCTGGGGGACATGCGCGGCATCTCCTATATCGTGAACCTGATCCAGCCGACCTCGGGCGGCGAGGCGACGATCGCCCATGCCGGCTTCCTGGGCCGGGGCCGCAATCCCTGGCTGAACGTGACCGGGGCCGCCTATCGCGGCGTCTATGACCTGGCCGACCCCGACAGCTCGGTCTTCGTCATCTCGACCGGGCAATCGGGCCATCCCTTTTCGCGCCATTACGACGACATGGCCGAGCTGTGGCGGCGCGGCGAATACGTGGTCATGTCGCTGGACCCGGCGCTGGCGCGGGCGGCGGCGGCGGGCATCACCCACCTGCAACCGGCCGGCGACTAGGGGGCTTGCATCCCGCGCCCGGCCGGGCTTCCCTGCGGGCCGGGACGCAGCGAAGGACAGCCCATGGCGCGCAAGATCATCATCGACACCGACCCCGGCCAGGACGATGCCGTGGCGATCCTGCTGGCCCTGGCCAGCCCCGAGATCGAGGTGCTGGGCCTCGGCGCGGTCGCCGGCAACGTGCCGCTGCACCATACCCAGCGCAATGCCCGGATGGTCTGCGAACTGGCCGGCCGACCCGACCTGCCGGTCCATGCCGGCTGCGACGCGCCGCTGCACCGCAAGCTGATCACGGCCGAGCATGTGCATGGCAAGACCGGGCTCGACGGCGTCACCCTGCCCGAGCCGACCATGCCGCTCGCCCCCGGCCATGCCGTCGATTTCCTGATCGAGACCCTGCGCCGCGAAAAGCCGGGCAGCGTGACGCTGGTGCCGATCGGCCCCCTGACCAATATCGCCACCGCCTTCCTGCGCGCGCCCGACATCATCCCGCGGGTGCAGGAAATCGTGCTGATGGGCGGCGCCTATTTCGAGGTGGGCAACATCACCCCCACCGCCGAGTTCAACATCCATGTCGATCCCGAGGCGGCGAAGATCGTCTTTGCCAGCGGCGCACCGCTGACGGTGATGCCGCTCGACGTGACGCATCGCGCCCTGACCAGCCGCGCCTGGGTCGAGGGCATGCGCGCCATGGGTCGCGTCGGCCAGGCCGTCGCCAGCTGGACCGATTTCTTCGAACGCTATGACCGCGAGAAATACGGCAGCCAGGGCGCGCCGCTGCACGACCCCTGCACCATCGCCTGGCTGCTGAAGCCCGAGCTGTTCACCGGCCGCTATATCAATGTCGAGATCGAGACCCAGGGCGAATACACCCTGGGCATGACAGTCGCCGACTGGTGGCGGGTCAGCGGCCGGACGCCCAACGCCACCTTCATCCGCGAGGTCGAGGCCGATGCCTTCTTCGCGCTGCTGACGGAACGGATCGGCGATCTGGACCGCAGGGTCGGATAGCAGCCACACCTGCCGCGGGCGGGTGGGGGTTTATTCCTCCGCCCCGCCGGGCCTGGGGTCGGGTGCCGCGGGGGGCTCGGAGGCCGCATCGTCCCGCGCCGCATCGTCTCCCGGCACCGACAGATCCTGTCCCGAGCCATCCTGCGCCGCATCGTTCCCCGTCTGCACCGGCGCATCCGCCTTGGGCGGGTCGGCCAGCGGGCCCGCGCCGTCCCCCGGCTGGGGGTCGGGTTCGGGTGCCGCCGGGGATTCGGGGGCCGCATCATCCCGCGCCGCATCGTCACCCGGCGCCCGCGCGTCCTGCCCGTCCTGTCCCGAGCCATCCTGCGGCGCGCCGTTCCCCCTCTGCACCGGCGCATCGGCCTTGGGCGGATCGGCCAGCGGGCCCGCGCCGATCTCGCGGTCGATGCGCTCGATCAGCACCTCGGTGACGTCGATGGATTGCGAGGCGACGAAGATCGCGCGCTGGTCCAGCACCACCACCGCGCCCCGCTCGCGCATCACCGCCGCCAGGACCGGCAGCACGGCGCGGAAGAAGGCCTGGCGCTCTTCCTCGGCCTCGGCCTGCAAGGCGCGGGGGGCGGCGTCGCGGGCGCGGCGCACCTCGACCACGCGCTTGTCGAACTCGTCGGCCCGCTTGCGGAACTCGTCGGGCGGCAGGGTCTGGCGCAGCGCCGTCAGCTCCTGCTCCTCGGCGGCGAACTGCTCGACCAGCCGCTCGTTCTCGGCCGCGATCTCGCTTCCGCGCCGCTCCAGCTCGGCCTGCACGCGCTGGCCCCAGCGCGAATGCAGATACAGCGCATCCTGGTCCAGCGTCAGGACCGGCAGCACCGCCTGGCCGTTCGGGGGCGGCGTCTCGACCACGATGGGCGCCGCCTCGGGCGTGGGCGTCCCGGCCTGCCCGGAAGGCTGCTCGGGCACGGGCTGGGCGGGCGCGCGCGCCGGCACCGCCAGCAGCGCGGCCAGGGCCAGCGCCGCGATGCCGCGTCCCCCTGCCATCAGAACCGGGTCGAAATCGTCAGGTCGAAGGACTGCTCTTCGTCGTAATCCTCTTTCTTGAGGGCCTTGGCGAAGTTGAAGCGCAGCGGCCCGATCGGCGTGGTCCAGAAGATCGAGGCGCCGACCGCGGCGCGGACCTTCATGCCGTCGTCGACCTCGACCCCGTTGGTGCCGCTGGTCCGGTCCAGCCCCCAGACCGAGCCGGCATCGGCGAAAAGCCCGCCGGTGATGCCGTATTCCTCGGGCAGGCCCAGAGGGAATTGCAGCTCGGTGCGCAGCGCCCAGAAATAATTGCCGCCAAGCGCATCCTCGTTCGGCGCCGCCAGGTCACGCGGACCCAGGCCGTTCGGCTCGAAGCCGCGGATCTTGCCGTTGCCGGTAAAGCGGTTCAGGAAACGGCTGTCCTCGTCGTCCAGCATATGCACGGCCCCGGTCTCGAACTCGGCCAGCATGGTCACGTTCTCGCGCCAGGCGCGGCTTTCGACGCCGGCGTAAAGCGTGCTGGTGACGGATTTCACGTCGCCGCCCAGGCCGGCGAAATCCTGGCCGGCGCGCAGCCGGTAGCTGGTCACCGGGTCCAGCCCGGCGATGCGGCTGTCATAGCTGTAGGTATAGCCAAGCGCCGAGGTGAAATAGCCACCCTGCTCGTCATAAAGGATCTGCGACGAACCGACGAAGTTGCCTTCGGAATCCTCATGAGGCTCTTCGACGTCGAACAGCGTATCCTTGCTGAGCTTGTAGCGCAGTTCCAGCCGGCCGTTCTCGGAAACCGGGAATTCGATTCCGGTCAAGAAACCCACGGTGCGGGTGTTGTAGTCGGAATTCAGCCGGTCGGTTGTGTTGTACCAGGCCTGCACCCGCGCCCGCAGGTCGCGGCCGAGGAAATAGGGCTCGACGAAGGTCAGGCCCGAGCTTTGCGTATCCGTGCCGGTCGAAAAGGCCAGGTCCACCTGTTGCCCGCGGCCCAGGAAGTTCTTTTCCGACAGCGAGATATTGAAGCCGACGCCGGTCGAGACGCCATAGCTGACGCCGAAGTTCAGGCTGCCGGTCGGCTGCTCCTCGACGTTCACGTCGACGATCACCTGCTCGGGCGTCGAGCCCTGGCGGCTTTCGGCCTGCACATCGGCGAAATAACCCAGCGCGCGCAGCCGCTCGGCCGAGTTGCGGATCTCGCGCGGGTTGAAGGGGTCGCCCTCTACGGTGGCGAACTGGCGCCGGATCACCTCGTCCAGGGTGGTGGTGTTGCCCTCGATGTCGATGCGCTCGACGAAGACGCGCGGGCCGCGGGTCAGGGCAAAGGTCAGGTCCAGGGTCTGGCTGCGCTCGTTGCGGGTGACGCGCGGCTCGATACTGACGAAGTCCAACCCCTTGCGCAGCGCCAGCGCCTCCATCCGGCGGATGGTGGTGTCGATGTCGGTCGGGTTGTAGACCGCGCCGCGCTTGACCCGGTTCTGGGCGGCGAATTCCGCCGCATCGACGCCGGGAATTTCGCTGACGGTGTTGATGGTGCCGAAGGTATAGCGCGGGCCTTCGTGGATCTGGAAGGTGATGTAGAAGGCGTCGCGTTCCCGCGCCAGTTCCGGCGCCACCGCCTGCACGCGGAAATCGGCATAGCCGCGCGAGCGGTAGAAATCGGTCAGCAGCTTTTCGTCCAGCGGCACCCGCTCGGGGGCGAAGGTGTCGCGGCGGATGAAGGTGCGCAGGATGCCGGCCTGCTTGGTTTGCAGCACGTTGCGCAGCCGGCGGTCGGAAAAGGCGCGGTTGCCGACGAAGCCGATGCGCTCGATCTCGGTCACGTCGCCTTCGCGGATCTCGAAGACCAGGTCGACCTGGTTGCTGCCGCGGCGGATGATGCGCGGATCGACGCGGGCGGCCAGGCGCCCCTGCGAGGCATAGACCTGGCTGATCGCGGCGGCATCGGCCTCGGCCTGGGCGGGCGAATAGACCCGGCGCGACTGCGATTTGACGATCTCGGCCAGGTTCTCGTCCTTGAGCCGCTTGTTGCCTTCGAAGGCGACGGTGTTGATGGTGGGATATTCCGCCACCCTGACCACCAGCGTCCCGCCCGAGGGCACCAGTTCGACCGTCTCGAACAGCCCGGAATTCTGCAGCCGCTGCATGGCGTCGTTCAGCGCCCCGGCCGAGACGTCCTGGCCGCGCGGCAGGTCCAGGTAGGAGAGGATCGTGGCCGGCTCGATGCGCTGGTTGCCTTCGATCCGCACGTTGCTGAAGACAAGGGCCGAGGCGGGGGTCGCCACCATCGCGACCGGCGCGGCCACCGCCAGCGCCGAGATCAGCGCCAGCGCGCCCTTGCCGAGTTTCCTGTCCGTCATCGCCGCCCCTCGCGAATAATGCATTGCCCGGCGGGTTTGCCCCGCCATATTTGCCCCGATGGATACCGCGAAGCGGGCCATGCTGTCAAAAGCCTAGCGCCGCTCAGGGGCAGAAAAGATCGTTGGTGAGGCCCAGAACCATCAGCGACAGAACCGCCGCCAGCCCCAGCGCCGACAGGATGTCCATCACCCGGTCCGAGGGGCGCCGCCCCGCCACGGCCTCGTAGAGATAGAACATCAGGTGCCCGCCATCCAGCACCGGCACCGGCAAGAGGTTCAGGAAACCGATGGCCGCCGACAGCACCGCGATCCACCAGATGAAGTTGCTGCCCCCCGCCGAAGCCGCCTGCCCCGTGGTCTCGGCGATCGAGATCGCGCCGCCCAGGTTGCAGCTGCCGATCTGGCCGGTGATCATCGCCCAGAGCCCCGAGACGGAGGAGGCGATGATGTCCCAGGTGCGCGCGGCGCCGATCCCCAGCGCCTCGGCGGCGCCGGCGGGCCGGGTCGCCGGCTCGAAATAGGTGCCGCCGCCGGTCACGCCGATCAGCCAGCGCCGGGTATAGCCGTCGTCGGTGGGCAGATCCTGCTCGCGCGCGGCCAGGGTATAGTCGGCCTCGCCCTCGCCCTCGCGCCAGACCTTCAGCAGCACCGGCCGGCCCTCGGCCTTGGCCACATGCTCGCGCAGCTCGTCGAAGCGCGAGACGGGGGCGCCGTCCATGGCCAGGATCACGTCGCCCGGCTTCAGCCCCGCCGTGGCCGCCGGGCTGCGCGGCGCAATGCCGATGACCAGCGGCGGCATCGGATGCGGGCCGGGCACGGTGATCCGCGCGCCGTCGCGCAGCACGGTCCAGTCGTGGCTGGCCCGCGCGGGCAGGTCGGCCGCGGCCGTGCCGAGGTCGCGCCAGCTTTCGACCGGCCGGCCGTCCAGCGCCAGGACGCGGTCGCCGGTCTGCAGCCGCATCTCGATGCCGGGCGGCGTCGGGTGCAGCCGGCCCACCTCGACCTCATCGACCGGCAGCCCTTGCCAGATCGCCATGCCGGCAAAGACCAGGATCGACAGCGCGAAGTTGAAGACCGGACCCGCCGCCACCGTGGCGAAGCGCGCCCAGAGCGGCGCGCCGGTCAGGCTTTGGCGCGCACGGGCCGGCTCGACCGGCACCGAGCCGGCGCTGGCCGCATCCGCATCGCCCAGGAAGCGCACATAGCCGCCCAGCGGCACTGCCGCCACCTGCCACAGCGTGCCATGCCGGTCGCGGCGCGAGACCAGCCGCGGCCCGAAGCCCAGCGAAAAGCACTCGGCCTTGATGCCGCAAAGCCGGCCGACGATGTAATGGCCATATTCATGCACGGTGACGATGACCGACAGCGCGACGACAAAGGCCGCCGCGGTCCAGAGGAATCCGCCCATCGCGTCCAGAACCAGGCTCATGCCGCCCCCTGCCATTGCGCCGCCGCACGCCGGGCGAAGCCGTCCCAATGCAGCACCTCGGCAAGGTCGCGCGGGCTTTGCCCGAAACCCGCCTCGCGCGCGGCCAGCGCCAGCGCATGCTCGACCGCCGGGGCCATGTCGGTAAAGCGGATGCGCCCGGCGATGAAATCGTCCAGCGCCTGTTCCTTGGCGGCGTTCAGCACCGCGCCGGCGGCGCCGCCCGCCTCGATCGCCTCGCGCGCCAGGCGCAGGGCGGGCCAGCGCGCCTCGTCCGGCTGGGCAAAGGTCAGGCTGCCAAGCGCCGCCAGGTCCAGCGCCGGCACCGGCAGCGGCGCGCGCGCCGGCCAGTTCAGCGCATAGCCGATGGCATGGCGCATGTCCGGCGCCCCCAGATGCGCGATGCTGCCGCCGTCGCGATGCGTGACCATGGCGTGGATGATCGACTGCGGATGCACCAGCACCCGCAACCGCTCGACACCAAGGCCAAAGAACTCATGCGCTTCAATGACTTCCAGCGCCTTGTTGAACATGCTGGCGCTGTCGATGGTGATGCGCTGGCCCATGTCCCAGTTCGGATGCCGGCTGGCCTCGGCCACGCTTGCCTGCGCCAGCCGCTCCAGCGGCCAGTCGCGGAAGGCGCCGCCCGAGGCGGTGATGGTCACATGCTCGACGCTTTCGAGGTCTTCTCCCTGAAGCGCCTGGAATATCGCGGAATGTTCGGAATCGACCGGCAGGATGCGGGCGCCGGTCTCGCGGGCGCGGGACATGACCAGCGGCCCGGCGGCGACCAGGGTTTCCTTGTTGGCAAGCGCCAGCGTGCCGCCGCGGTTCAGCACCTCCAGCCCCGGCGGCAAGCCGGCGGCGCCGACGATGGCGGAAAGCGTCCAGTCGGCGGGACGCGCGGCGGCCTCGGCCACGGCCCGCGGCCCCGCGGCGGCCTCGATGCCGCTGCCGGCCAGCGCCGCGCGCAGCTCGGCCAGGCATTGCGGCCAGGCGGTGACGGCGATCTCGGCCCGAAGCGCGCGGGCCATCTGGGCCAGGCGCGCGACATTGGCGCCGCCGGTCAGGGCAATGGTGCGGAACCGCTCGGGCCCGCCGGCCCGCATCACCAGATCGAACGCGCTTTCGCCGACCGACCCGGTCGCGCCCAGCACCGATATGCTGCGCATGCTCTCAGCCTCCGATCACGGGTAAAAGATTGCCGATCAACAACACAAGCGCCACCAGCAGCGCCCCGGCCATGGCGTCGAACCGATCCATCGCCCCGCCGTGGCCGGGGATCAGGTCGGAACTGTCCTTGACCCCGACCCGGCGCTTGAGCCAGCTTTCCGCGATGTCGCCGAACTGCCCGGCCAGCGCCAGCAGCGGGCCCAGCACCAGCACCGGCCAGGGCGCCTGCCCGGCCAGCAGCAGGACCAGCGCCAGCACCAGCGCGCCCACCCAGCCGGCGATGGTGCCGCTCCAGGTCTTCTTGGGGCTGATGGCGGGCCAGAAGCGCGGACCGCCAAAGCGGCGGCCGATGAAATAGCCCAGCACGTCCGACAGCACCACGGTGCCGACGATCCAGGCCAGCGTCGGCAGGCCCATCACCTCGCGGATCACCACCAGCGCATAGCCCGCGCCCAGGATCGCCAGGGTGAACAGCAGATAGGCCGGGCGTTCGTGTTCATGCGTGCCGTGCCAGCCGGCGATCATCGGCACCAGCGCCAGCGCCATCGGCCAGTCGCCCGGCAGCACCAGCATGGCCAGCATCACCAGCCCCGACAGGATGCCGATCAGCACCGGATGGCGCGGGCTGCGGAACTCGGGGTGGCGCCAGCCGGTCAGCCGCGCCAGTTCCCACATCATCGCCCCGATCACGACCGAAACGCCCAGCCGGATCCACAGCCCCGAGGACAGCAGGAGCAGCAGCCCCAGCATCGCCAGCACCACGCCCGACAGCAGGCGCGGCCAGAGATCGGCCCATTTGTCGCGCCCGCGCTGCAAGGCGCCGCGCAGCCGGCCCGGCCGTGGCCCGCCCCCGCTCATGCGCCGCCGAAGCGCCGTTCGCGCAGCCCGTAGCGGTCGAGGATCTCGGCCAGATGCTCGGGCGTGAAATCCGGCCAGAGCGTCTTGGTGAACTCATATTCCGAATAGGCCGCCTGGAAGGGCAGGAAATTCGAGGTCCGCGTCTCGCCCGAGGTGCGGATCACCAGGTCCGGGTCGGGATGGCCGGCAGTGTCCAGGCAATCGGCCAGGTCGGCCTCGGTCGGCTCGGCCACCTCGCCCCGCGCGATGCGGCCGGCCAGCCGCGCCGCGGCACGGGTCAGCTCATCGCGGCCGCCGTAATTGATCGCCACGGTCAGGTTCAGCCGGGTGTTGCCGGCGGTGCGCGCCTCGATCCCGGCCATCAGCCGCTGCAGCTTGGGCTCCAGCCGCTCGCGCCCGCCGATGAAGCGCATGCGAACGCCCTCGGCGGAAAGCCCGTCGGCCTCGCGCTCGATATAGCGGGCGAAGATGCCCATCAGGCCCAGCACCTCCTCGGTCGAGCGCTTCCAGTTCTCGGTCGAGAAGGCATAGACCGTCAGCCAGTTCACCCCCAGGTCGGGGCAGGCGCGCACGATCTGCTTCACGCGCTCGGCGCCGCGCCGATGCCCGACCAGCCGCGGCCAGCCCCGGTTCTTGGCCCAGCGGCCGTTGCCATCCATGATGATGGCGACATGACGGGGCCGCTGGTCCCCTCCGCCGGGCTTGGACAGGCTGGCTGCGATCTCGGCCATGCGTCAGACCTGCATGATTTCGGCTTGCTTGGCCTCGAGCGCCTGGTCCACCGAGGCGATCATCTTGTCGGTCAGTTCCTGCACGGCGCCCTCCCAGAATTTCTGCTCATCCTCGGACATGCCCGAGGACTTGGCCTTCTTGATCTGGTCCATGCCGTCGCGGCGCACGTTGCGGATGGCGACGCGGGCGTGTTCGGCATATTGCGCGGCGACGCGGGTCAGTTCGCGCCGACGCTCCTCGTTCAGCTCGGGGATCGGCAGCATGATGATGGTGCCGTTCAGCTGCGGGTTGATGCCCAGGCCCGATTCGCGGATCGCCTTCTCGGCCTTGCCGACCAGCGCCTTGTCCCAGATGTTGATCGTGACCATGCGCGGCTCGGGCACGTTCACCGTGCCGATCTGGTTGATCGGCGTGGGCGAGCCATAGGCATCGACCATGATCGGCTCGACCATGCTGGCCGAAGCGCGGCCGGTGCGCAGCGAGGCGAATTCATGGCGCAGGGATTCCATCGCGCCCTTCATGCGGCGTTCCAGGTCGTCGGTGTCGATCTCGATCTCGTCGGACATGCTCGGTCATGGCCTCTGTGCTGTGATTTTCGCCGCTTTTAGCCGAGCCACGCCGACATGGCAAAGCCTATACGGGTTTTTCAGCCATGCACGCGCGTATATGTGCCGGTGCCGGCCAGAATTCCACGGAAACCGCCCGGTTCGTCCAGCGAGAAGACGATGATGGGCAGATCGTTGTCGCGCGCCAGCGCGATGGCCGAGGCATCCATGACCCCAAGATGCTTTTGCAGCACCTCGTCATAGGTCACGTCGTCATAGCGCCGCGCGTCGGGGAATTTGTTCGGATCCTTGTCATAGACGCCATCGACCTTGGTGCCCTTGAAGATCGCCTCGCAATTCATCTCGTTGGCGCGCAGCGTGGCGGCGGTGTCGGTGGTGAAATAGGGGTTGCCGGTGCCGGCGGCGAAGATGCAGACGCGCTTCTTCTCCAGATGCCGGACGGCGCGGCGGCGGATATAGGGCTCGGCCACCTCGTCCATGCGGATGGCCGAGATCACGCGGGTATGGATCTTCAGCGCCTCCAGCGCCGCCTGCATGGCCAGCGCGTTCATCACCGTCGCCAGCATGCCCATGTAGTCGGCGGTCGCCCGCTCCATGCCCTGCGCGCTGCCCTGGAGGCCGCGGAAGATATTGCCGCCACCGATGACCATGCAGATCTCGACGCCCATGTCGTGGACGGATTTGACCTCCTGCGCGATGCGGGCGACGGTCGGCGGGTGCAGGCCATAACCCTGGTCCCCCATCAGCGCCTCACCCGAAATCTTCAGCATCACGCGCGAATAGCTTCCGCGGGTCTTGGACGCGCTTTCCGACATGGTTCACCTTTTTTGCGGCAGTTTCATTGCCGGGCAAAATGTCGCAAACAGGCCCCATGTTCAACCACTGCCGACCCGACCCGAAATGACCCTGCGTCACCCGATCCTGGCCGGGCTGGACCCGGCGCGCCATGTCCTGATCGCCGGGCCCACCGCCAGCGGCAAATCCGCCCTGGCGCTGGAGATCGCCGAGCGGCAGGGCGGCACCATCGTCAATGCCGACGCCTTGCAGGTCTGGTCCTGCTGGCGCGTGCTGACCGCCCGGCCCACGGCAGAGGACGAGGCGCGCGCGCCGCATGCGCTTTACGGCCATGTCGCGCCGGGCCGCGACTATTCCGTCGGCGCCTGGCTGGCCGAGGTGGCGGCGCTGCTGGACCGCGGCCGGCTGATCGTGACCGGCGGGACCGGGCTTTACCTGAACGCGCTCAGCCGCGGGCTGGCGGCGATTCCCGCCACCCCGCCGGAAATCCGCGCCTGGGCCGACCAGCTGCTGCGCGAGCCCGGCGGATTGGCGCGCATGGTCGCGGATCTGGACGCCCCGACCCGCGCCCGCATCGACCTGAGAAACCCGGTGCGCGTCCAGCGCGCCTGGGAGGTGCTGACCACCACCGGCCGCGGCATCGCCGCCTGGCAGGCCGAGACGCCGCCGCCGCTGATCGACCCCGCCGCCGCGCATCTCTTGGTGCTGGACCCCGACCGCGACTGGCTGGCCGGACGCATCGACCGCCGCTTCCGGCTGATGCTGGACCAGGGCGCGCTGGACGAGGTGCGCGCCCTGCTGCCGCGCTGGAGCCCCGATGCGCTTTGGGCCAAGGCCATCGGCGCGCCGGAACTGGTCGCGCATCTACGAGGCGAGATCGACCTGGACGAGGCGATCCGCCGTGCGGTCATCGCCACCCGGCAATATGCCAAGGCGCAGCGCAGCTTCTTTCGCGGGCGGCTGGGGGATTGGCCCCGCATCGGCATCGGCCCCTGACCGGCGCGCCCGCGCAAGCAGGAGGGCGCGCGGAGGCTCTATCTCAGCATTGATCCCCTGACCGACGCACCGCGCAAGCAGGGCAAGACATATTAATCTTTTAGCAACCCTGGGATGACTATATCCTTCATCGACTCGCGTCGTGGGGATAGCCTTTGGTCATGGATTCGCTGAAAGCCGCGGCTGATGGATGAAGCCCGCCGCCACATCGTCCCGCCCGATCCCGTCCTGGCGCGGCTGGCCGCGGCGGGCGTCAATATCGGCACGATCCTCGAACCGGCGGATACCGATCCCCGGTTGCCGGCGCCTGCCGCCCCCGCGGGCCGCCCGTCGGTCCTGTCGCCCACCGTGGTCGGGCTGGCCGAGGCGGGCGGGCCCCGGCCCCGTTCCCTGCTGCCGCAGGGCCGGGCGGGCGACGGGCTGCGGCTGATCCCGCTCGCCGGCCTTCACTGGGGCGGGCCGGTGCGAAGCCCGGCTGCGCCGCGCAGCCCGCGGGTCCGCGGCGACCATGTGCTGCTTCGCCCGACCGGCGGCATGGTCGCGATCATGTTCCCGCGCCACCACCATGCGCTGCCGGCCGGCCGCGTCGCCTTCATCCCCGCGGGCACCGCCTTTTCGCTGAAGCCGCCGCCCGAGGTGCGGGGGCTGGCGCTGCTGATCCCGCCCGCCCTGTGCCGCGGCCTGGCGCTGCCCGCGCAGATGCGCCACGGCCTGCCGGCGGGCGCGGATGCAGATGCGGATCTGCTGGATCGGGCCATGGCCGCGCTGGGATCAAGGGCGCCGCACGACAAGGCGCAGGATGCCGCCACCGCGCGCGAACTGGCGCAGATCGCCACGGTGCTGTCACGGCTGGACGAGGGGCCCGGCGGGGGCCGATCCACCCCCTCGCCCGCCAGCCTGGCCGAGGCGCGGGCGCTGTCCGGGCATTTCCTGCAACTGGCGCGGGCCGAGCTGCAATCCGGCCAGACCATCGCCGAACTGGCGCGGCGGCTGGGCTGCTCGCTGGCGCAGCTGGACCGCGCCTGCCGGCTGAGCCGGGGACGCAGCGCGCTGGAGCTGCTCTACGACCTGCGGCTGCAATGCGCGACCGAGGCGCTGCGCGACGGCACCCAGCCGGTGGCCGAGATCGCGGACCGGCTGGGTTACAGCGGGCTTGGCCATTTCATGCGCGCCTTCCTGGCCGCTACCGGCCGCACGCCCCAGGCCTATCGGGCGCTGATGCAAGAAGGCCGCAGCCGCCCCGGCGAGCGCCCGGCCGGCTGAACCCCGCGCATTCGGCTGGCGTGAACGCCCCCGCGCGGTTCCGGCATGGGAACCCGGCATGCCAGACCGGCGACGGGAAACGGCGTCGCGCCCCGTCGGAAATGGCCGAGGGTTAACGTAAAAAAGCCCGCCGGCTCGCGCAGTTGCGCCACCACCGCGGGCTTCGACAAGAGGCCGCTCTGCGGACCGCGGCAATGGGATCGCAGATGAAAGGCCCGATGGCGCAAAGGCTCGCCGGGGCGGGCGTGCCGCCGCCGCGCGGGCTTCGGCAAGCCAAGGCCCCATGCTCGCCGCGACCGAGAGAGGCTGTCAAAGCGCCTCGAAGGCCGCCCTTTGCCGGTCCGTCCAGCGCAGTCGCAGCCGCACGCCCTCTTCGGCCACCTCCTCGGCGACGATCACGCCCTGCTCATGCAGCCAGGCCCGGCGCCGGCCGTCCGAATGCGGCAGCACCAGTTCGGCCTCGCGGCGCGGCTCGTCCAGGGCTTCGGCCAGCCGCGCCTCGATGGCGGCCAGCAAATCGTCCAGCCCCTCGCCCGACAGGGCCGAGATCGCCTGCACGCCCTGGGTCCGCGCATCGGTGCGCCGCAGGGCGGCGCGGGTCTCGGGCGACAGCGCGTCGATCTTGTTCCAGACCTCGATCAGCGGCACGTCCTCCTCGACGCCCAGCGAATCGAGGATCTCGCCCACGTCGCCGGCCTGCTCCTCGGTCTCGGGATGGCTGATGTCGCGGACATGCAGGATCAGGTCGGCGGCCAGCACCTCTTCCAGCGTGGCGCGGAAGGCGGCAACCAGCTCATGCGGCAGGTCGCTGATGAAGCCCACCGTATCCGACAGGATCACCCGCCGGCCGCCGGGCAGCACCATCTGCCGCATGGTCGGGTCCAGCGTGGCGAAAAGCTGGTCCTGGGCCAGGACCTCGGCCCCGGTCAAGCGGTTGAACAGCGTGGATTTTCCCGCGTTCGTGTAGCCGACCAGCGCCACGATGGGATAGGGCACCTTGGCGCGGGCCTTGCGGTGCAGCTCGCGGGTCTTGACCACGCGCTCCAGCTGCCGGCGCAGGCGCACCACCTGCTCGTCGATGGCGCGGCGGTCGGCCTCGATCTGCGTCTCGCCGGGGCCGCCCACGAAGCCCAGGCCGCCGCGCTGGCGTTCCAGGTGGGTCCAGGCCCGGACCAGCCGCGTGCGCTGATAGGCCAGCGCCGCCAGTTCCACCTGCAACACGCCCTCGCGCGTCTGCGCCCGGTCGGCGAAGATCTCGAGGATCAGCCCGGTGCGGTCCAGGATCTTGACGCCCCATTCCTTTTCCAGGTTGCGCTGCTGGACCGGCGTCACCGGCCCGTCGATCAGCACCAGCTCGGCCCCCTCGCCCTCGGCGGCGGCCTTCAGGTGCTGGCCGATCTCTTCGCGCTTGCCCTTGGAGAACAGCATGCCCGGATCGGGGCTGCGCAGCCGCGTCACCTCGGCCCCAGCCACCTCGATGGCGGGCAGCGCATGGGCCAGGGCCACGGCTTCCTCAAGCGCCAGTTCGGGCGAGCGGCGGGTGCGCGAATTGCCCAGATCGGGATGGATCACATAGGCGCGTGTCGGGCGCTCGCGGGTTTCCGTCGGTTCGCCCAATCAGTCCTCGCCCTCATAGAGGCTGATCGGCTGCCCCGGCATGATGGTCGAGATGGCGTGCTTGTAGACCAGTTGCGACTGCCCGTCGCGGCGCAGAAGCACGCAGAAATTGTCGAACCAGGTAATGACGCCCTGCAATTTCACACCATTGATAAGAAAAATCGTCACCGGAACCTTGCCCTTGCGGACATGGTTCAGAAAAGCGTCCTGGAGGTTCTGTTTGTCGCCGGCCATTCGATGCACCTTGTTCTTATCGCTGGTTTTCAAGACTTAGGCGAGCGGGCGGCGGCTTGCAAGCATGTGATCCCGCCTAGCGCCGCCAATATTCGGGCGAAACCAGCGCCAGGATCGCCAGCGTCTCGACCCGGCCGACGACCATGGCGCCGGCCAGAACCGCCTTGGTCAGCGCCGGCAGCCCGGCCCAGCCCGCCCATGGCGCCCCCGCCATGCCGGCCGAGCCCTGGAAGGTCGGGGTCAGCGGAATCGCCCCGGCCAGCGGGCCGGTATTGGTCAGCGCCGCGATGGACAGGATGGTGGCCGAATCGAACTCGATCCGCTGCAGCGAGATCAGCATCACCGTCACCGCGATCGAACTGGCGAACAGCATGAAGAAGATGAAGGCCAGATAGGCCCCCTCGCGCCGCAGCCGCCGCGCCATCAGCCCACCGCCGCCGACCGAGGCGGGATGCACGATCCGCTCCAGCTCGCGCTCGGAATGGCGGGCCAGCGCATAGACCCGGAGCAGCTTGACGCCGCCCGCGGTGGTGGCGACGCCGCCGCCCATCATCGCCAGCCCGGCCAGCATCAGGCCGGGGGAACTCAGCCCCGACCAGTTGCGCGCGCCCTGCCATTCGACCGAGTTCCAGCCGGTCGTGGTCAGATAGCTCAGCCCGTTGAAGATCCCGCCCCAGGCGGCCGAGGCGGCGCTGTCGAGCGTGTCCAGCACCCCCTTGGCCCCGGTCGGGGAAACGCCGATGGCCCCGGCGAAATGCCGCGCGAACAGCAGGGCCGAGACCAGCAGCA
The DNA here is from genome assembly GCF_006386455.1 of Paracoccus sp. FO-3. NCBI lineage: Bacteria > Pseudomonadati > Pseudomonadota > Alphaproteobacteria > Rhodobacterales > Paracoccaceae > Paracoccus > Paracoccus sp. FO-3. The sequence goes on from NZ_VCBQ01000041.1 coordinate 35,976, forward strand.
CCACGCCCGCGGCCATGCGCAGCTCGGGATCCTCGATCCAGCTCTCGCTGGCCTTCAGCTCGCCCCCGCCGGGCCAGAAGCGGCGCGACAGCGCCGGGATCAGGAACAGGAAGATCACCACCTCGCCGGCCATGCCGCTGCCCTGCCCGGCGGGGCCGGCGACGGGGCTGATGCCGCTGGTCGACAGCGTGCCCATGGCGCGGGTCAGCGCCACCAGCCCGGTCTCGCCCAGCATCAGAAGCAGCGTCCACATCAGCAGCGTCAGCCCGGCATAGACCGGCAGCACCACCCTGCCCGCCCGCATCACCCGATGCACCGGGTCGGCCAGTTCGGTCTGGAAGGCGGGATGCGACCGCTGGCCCAGGATCGAGGGCTCGGCCGAACGCGGCAGCCGCTCGAACCTTTCGCTGCGGCCATAGGGCGAGGACATGATCTCGAAGCCCCCCACCCGCAGCGGCGCCAGCAGCGCGATGGCCGCGACCAGCATGAACAGCCCGCCCAGCCAGCCGACGATGGCGCGCCACAGGTGCAGCGGCGCCGGCAGCAGGTCGGCCGAGTAGAGCGAGGCGCCGGTGGTGGTCAGGCAGGAGATCATCTCCCACCAGGCATTGAAGAAGCCGGTGTCGGGCAGGGCCATGGCAAAGGGCACGGCCAGCATGGCGGGCAGCAGGACCATGGTGCCCAGCATGGTCAGAAGCACGCTGCGCGCCCGCGGCCCTTCGGGCCGGTCGGCGGTGGCCAGGCCCAGGATCGCGGCCAGGATCACGAAGATCCCCGCCGCACCCAGGAAGATCGAGCCGGTCTTGTGCTCGTCCAGCGCATGGGCGTAGAGCCCCGGCAGCACCATGGCCAGCGCGCCGATCCCCCCCAGGATCACGATCAGCGGCAGGCGCAGCAGCAGTCTCATCCCGGCACTCAGAAGAAGTCGATCGAGACCTGAAGCAGGCGCTCGACCTCGGGGATGTCGGAGACGAGGGCAAAGATCACCACGATGTCGCCCTCCTCGATGCGCAGGTCGCCCGTGGGCTTGACCACGCGGTCGCCCTTGCGCACCGCGCCCATCAGCGCGCCTTCGGGAAAGTCGATGTCGCGCACGGCCCGCCCGGCGATGGGCGAGGTCGAAAGCACCTGCGCCTCGATCACCTCGGCCTCGGCATCGCCGATGGAATAGATGTCGCGCACCCGCCCGTGCCGGATATGGCGCAGGATGGTCGAGACGGTGCTGGCACGCGGGTTGATGAAGGCGTCGATGTCCAGGGGCTCCATCAGCGACATCAGCGTGGGGTCGTTGACCAGCGAGATCGCGAGCTTCGCCCCTGCCTGCTTGGCGCGCACCGCGGCCAGGATATTGGTCTTGTCGTCGTCGGTGATGGCCAGGACCGCATCGGCGCGCGGCACGGCCGCCTCCTCCAGCAATTCGGCCGACAGTCCGTCGCCGTTCAGCACGATGGTGCGGTTCAGCGCATCGGCGGCATCCTCGGCACGCGCGCGGCTGCGCTCGATCAGCTTGACGCGGATGCGCTCGGGGCGCGCCTCGAGCGATTGGGCGACGGCAAGGCCCACGTTGCCCGCGCCGATGATGACCACGCTTTCCTGCTTGGCCATGGGCTTGCCGAAGATCTCGAGCGTGCGCGGCACGTCCTCGGCCAGGGTGAAGACATAGACCTGGTCGCCCTCGAAAAGCTGGTCGCCCGGCTCGGGCGCGAACAGCTTGCCGCCGCGCCGCACCCCCGCCACGATGGCGCTGAGGCTGATGAACATGTCGTTGAGCTGGCGCAGGGGCGTGTTCAGCACCGGGCTGTCGGGCTCGAGCGAGATCCCCAGCAGATGCAGCCGCCCCTCGAGGAAGGTCTCGGCATCGAAGGTCGAGGGCGCCGAAAGCCGCTGCATCGCCGCCCGCGCCACCTCGCGCTCGGGGCTGATGACGACGTCGATGGGCAGGTGGTCGGTGCGGTAGAGATCGGAATAGATCGCGTCCAGATAGGCCGAGCTGCGCAGCCGCGCGATCTTGCGCGGCACCTGGAAGACGGAATGGGCGACCTGGCAGGTGACCATGTTGACCTCGTCCGAATGGGTCGCGGCGATGATCAGGTCTGCGTCCCGCGCCCCCGCCCGGTCCAGCACGTCGGGGTGGCTGGCAAAGCCGGTCACGCCCTGCACGTCCAGCGCATCGGTGGCGCGCCGGATCAGCTCGGCATTGGTGTCGATGATGGTGACATCGTTGCGCTCGCCCGCAAGATGGCGTGCGATGTGCCAGCCGACCTGCCCCGCCCCGCAGATGATGATCTTCATTCCGGCCCCGGTTCATGCCCTTCGTGAGGCGCGATCCTAGCGCGCGGCGCGGGCGACGGATACAGGGAAAGCGTCAGGACCACCCGTGCGCCTTTGATGCGTGCTGGACGGTCGCATGGGTATTTGCAGAACGAAGAAGTCGTTAAGGGTTTTTCAATCTTTTGCGCCTAGCCTGGTTGCGCGGTACAGGCTGGGGAGCCGATGACCGCGAACGGAGAAGTCGCCCCGGTCATTTGGCCAAAACCTGTCCCGCCTGAACCGTGGGGGTGGCCGGGGCGCAGTTTCCGGCCTTCTCTGTTCCATAAATACCCATGAAACCGCGCCACCGGCATGGCACCGCCATCATTTCCCCATCAGCTCCTCCTCGACGCGCATGCCGCCGACGACGCCGAGCGACTTGAGCTTGCGATGCAGAGCCGAGCGCTCCATGCCGACGAATTGCGCCGTGCGGCTGATATTGCCGCCGAAGCGGTTGATCTGCGCCAGCAGGTATTCCCGCTCGAAGAGTTCGCGCGCCTCGCGCAGCGCCAGGCTGGTGATCTGCGGGCCGAGCGCCAGGGCCTCGCTGGTGCTGGTGCTGCCGTTCTGGCCTTCCAGTTCCGAGGGCTGAATCGGCCCGGTGCCGTCGCCCAGGATCAGCACCCGTTCGATCACGTTGCGCAACTGGCGAATATTGCCCGGCCAGTTCATCGCCTGCAGCGCGGCGCAGGTCTCCTCGGGCAGCGCGCGCGCCGGCAGGCCCTGGGCCGCATGGAACTGCTCGATGAAATGCGTGGCCAGCAGCGGGATGTCGTCGCGCCGCTCGGCCAGCGAGGGCACCGCCACCGGCACAACGTTCAGCCGGTCGTAAAGCTCCTGACGGAAGCGGCCGGCGGCAATCTCGGCCGAAAGGTCGCGGTTGGTCGAGGAGATCACCCGCAGGTCCACCCGCACCTTGTCGGTGCCGCCGGCGCGCTGGAACTGCTGCTCGGTCAGCACGCGCAGGATCTTGGGCTGGGTGCCCAGCGGCATGTCCGCCACCTCGTCGAAATAGATCACGCCGCCATGCGCCTGTTCCAGCAGGCCCGCCTCGATGCCGCGCTCGGGGGTTTCGCGGCCGAAGAGCACCTCTTCCATGTGCTCGGGCTCGATGGTGGCGCAGGGCACGGTGACGAAGGGCTCGCGGGCGCGCGGGCTTTGGGCGTGGACATAGCGCGCGGCGATTTCCTTGCCCGCCCCCGGCTCGCCGGTCAGCATGACCCGGCCGTTCGATTTCGCCACCTTGTCGAGCTGTTCGCGCAGCCTGCGGAAGGGCGCCGAATTGCCCAGCATCTCGGCCGCCCGCGCCTCGCCGCGCTTCAGCGTCGAGTTCTCGCGGCGCAGGCGCGCCGTCTCCATGGCGCGGCGGATCACCACCAGCAGCTGGTCGATGTTGAAGGGCTTCTCGATGAAGTCGTAGGCGCCCTGCTTGATCGCCGCCACCGCGATCTCGATATTGCCATGGCCCGAGATGATGACCACCGGCACCTCGGGATTGTTGCGCTTGACCTGCTTGAGGATGTCGATCCCGTCCATCTTGCTGTCCTTGAGCCAGATGTCGAGGATCATCAGCGCCGGTTCGGCCGCGTTCAGCTCGGCCACCGCCTGGTCGGAATTGGCGGCGAGGCGGGTCGAGAAGCCCTCGTCGCGCAGGATGTCGGAAATCAGTTCCCGGATGTCCCGCTCGTCGTCGACAATCAGAATATCGCTCATTTCATTGCTTCCTGCTCGTTTTTCTGGCGGCGCGCGGAAAGCCGCACCGGCTGGCGTTCGCGCGGCAGGCGGATTTCGGCCATGGCGCCGCGTCCTTCGGGAGTGTCGGTCAGCATCAGGCTGCCGCCGTGTTCCTCGACGATCTTCTTGACGATCGGCAGGCCGAGGCCGGTGCCGCCGGGCTTCATCGTCACATAGGGCTCGAACAGCCGGGTGCGGTCCTGCGGCAGGCCGGGCCCGTTGTCGGCGATGCGGATCGTCACCGCATCGGGGGCCGAGCGCAGCGAGACGCGGACCTGCGGCACCCAGCCCTGGGGCGGGTTCGCGCGCAGCTCGTCCAGCGCCTCGCCCGCGTTCTTCAGCAGGTTGGTGAAGACCTGCCGCATCATGCCGGCATCGGCATCGACGATCACCGGCTCGTCGGGGATGTCCGAGACCAGCGCGCCTTGCAGCGCGTCGCGCTGCATCAGCTCGGCATCGCGCAAGAGCTTGGCGATGTCGGTTTCCTTGCGGTCGGGTTCGGGCATGCGGGCGAAGCGGCTGAATTCGTCCACGATCCGGCGCAGGTCGTTGGTCTGGCGGATGATGACCTCGGTGTATTGCTCCAGCGCCTCGCGTTCCTCGCCGGCGATGGGGCCGAACTTGCGCTTGAGCCGCTCGGCCGAAAGCTGGATCGGGGTCAGCGGGTTCTTGATCTCATGCGCGACGCGGCGCGCCACGTCGCCCCAGGCCGCCATGCGCTGCGCCGAGACCAGGTCGGTCACGTCGTCCAGCGCCACCACATAGCCTTCCAGGCCGCCGGCCGCGCCGCGCCGGATCGCCATGCGCACCAGCAGGCTTTCCACCCGGCCCTCGCGGGTCAGGCGGATCTCGTCCTGCACCGATTCGTTGACCGATTGCGCCAGCCGCTCGAACAGCGGCGCGAATTCCGGCACCGCCTCGGAGAGCAGCCGGTCATGCGCCGTCGCCGGGTCGAGGCCCAGCAGCCGGGTGGCCGAGCGGTTCAGGAAGTCGATCTCGCCCGCCGCATCGAGGCCGATCACCCCGGCCGTGACCGAGGACAGCACCGAATCGAACAGCCGGCGCTGGTCGTCGGCGGCGCGGTAGCTTTCGACCAGCTCCTGGCGCTGCTGCTTCAACTGCCGGGTCATGCGGTTGAAGCTTTCGCCCAGGGTCTGGATCTCGTCGCCGGTATCGGGGGCGGGGATCTGGAAGTCCAGGTTGCCCTCGCCCACCTGCTCGGAGGCCTCGGCCAGCCGGCCGATGGGCCGCGACAGCCGGTCGGCGAACCACAGGCCCAGCCACATCGCCGCCGCCACGAGAAGCAGCGCAAAGCCCAGGTAGAGCAGCGAGAACTCGAACAGCACCCGGCCGCGTTCCTGTTCCAGCCGCTGGTATTCGCCCACCGTCTGCCGGGTGTCGTCCAGCAGGCCCAGCAGGCTGCCGTCCACGTCGCGGGTGACGTAGAGATAGCGGTCCGCCAGCGGCACCAGCGGCACCAGGGCGCGGAATTCGTTGTTCTGCCAATCCTCGATCAGCACCAGGCCCCGCATCGCCGCCTCGTCGAACTGGGCGGGCGAGGGTTCCTCGTACCAGAACTGATAGCTGCGCTCGCCCCGCGCGCGGATGGTGCCGCGGCCATCGACGATATAGGCCTCGCGCAGCCCGCGTTGGATCTGGCTTTGATAGTCCGACAGCAGCAGCCGCAGGTCGCCGTCGTCCAGCATCGGGTTCTGCCGCGCGGCCTGGGTCAGCGCCCCGGCCAGCAGCTTGGCGTCGTTGGTCAGGTCGCGGCGATGCTCGTCCTGATAGGCCTCGGCGGCCGAGAGCGAGGTCGAGACCACCTGCTGCACCCGGTTCGAGAACCAGCCCTCGAGCCCGATGTTCACCGTCAGCCCGGCAAACAGCGCCACCAGCACCGTCGGCACCAGCGCGATGGTGGCAAACACCCCGACCAGCCGCATGTGCAGCCGCGAGCCCGCCGCCGACTTGCGCCGCGCCGCGACGATCCGCGCCATGCGCGCCACCACCAGGCCGGTCAGCACGATCAGGTAGAGCAGGTCCGCCAGCAGCACCAGCCGTAGCACAGACCCGCCCGAGGTGGCGCCGGCGAAAGGCCCCATCACGGCAAAAGTCAGGCCCGCCAGCGCCGGCCCCAGCAGGGCAAGTCCAAGCGTCGCGGTATTGCGATAAAGCCGCAGGCGCCGCAGCCTTGCGACGCGCTCCCATGTGTCCCTGGACAGCGTTCCCGCCACCTTTGCCCGTCCTCACGGTTTCGCCGCTGTGCCGCAGCCTTTCTGTGGCCGTTAAGCGACTCTCGCAAGGCCATCTGTGGCTGTTTTACATCAGTTTGCGGCGCCGTGTCACCTCGATATTCAGGTCGGTCAGTTTCTTGCGCAGGGTATTGCGATTGATGCCCAGAAGATCGGCACAACGCAGCTGATTGCCGCCGGTCGCGTCCAGCGCGATCTCGAGCAGCGGCTTTTCGATCTCGCGCAGGATGCGGTCGTAAAGGCCGGGCGGCGGCAGGTCGTCGCCGTGCAGGTCGAAATAGCGTTGCAGATGCATCTCGACCGATTGCGCCAGGCGCATGTTCGCAGGCTCGCCCAGCGGCGGGACCGGCGCCGCGGCGGGACCGGCCGGTGCCGCGGCGGGGCCGGCGGCCGGGG
>NZ_VCBQ01000042.1:0-42134 GCF_006386455.1 Paracoccus sp. FO-3
GACGGGAAACCGCGCGGGACTGGGCGGTTGAACCGACCTCCACCAGGTTTCGAGAGGAAGAAATCCCCTGCCAGGACGCCACCGAAACTTCTGCATGAATTCAGGCGCCAGATCCTCGCGGAATACCATGTCGGCCAAAGCCAGCATGCACTCTGCCCGACGAACCGGCGGAACAGATCCTGCATCTGTGCCATCCATGGTCACGCGGATCGGGCCGAGGCCCCGCGGTGATGAGCGGACGGGTTGTCTAGCCGCAGTTGGGACGTCAAGCGGGAAGCTGTCGAGATGACGCTGCCGGGCGCGGGGTCGTCTTCGCGGTCGACATCGGTCGCCGCATGATCGAGCCGGTGACTGCGCCGGCTCGGCGCAAGGCGCCTCGGTGGTCGAGAAGCTGTCGGTCCCGCCGCGTGGATCGGTATCGAGATAACCGGCGCGATCCGCTCCAGCGCCGCGACTGGCGCGCCGATGCCGAAAGCGCCGAGGAACAGGTCGGGCGACAGGGCCTGCAGCGATTCCGAGTGCGGTGCGTGGAAGAAGCCGAGGTTCATCGTCTCGCAAAGGCGCTGCATCGCGGATCAGCATCCATGTCTGCGTCGTCGACAGGCCGATGCGCTGCCCGATCTCGGCATTGCCGAGCCCCTCCCAGCCGATGCTGTTCGAAGGCCAGCCGCGTGCGCGGCGGCAGGTCCGCCCGCGCGCACCTGACGATGCGAAGCGCTGCCGGTCATGGACGATGGTTTCCGCGCCCGGCGACGGGTCGGGGACCTGCCGCCGCGCGTCGTCGCCGACCTGGTGGATGGTGACAGAGTGCCGCCGGCACTCGTGGTCTATCACCAGATTGCGGGCGAGCGCACTGTCATGACCCACTCCGGGAGCGCAAGCCGCTTCCCTGGCATTCTTGTCGGATGTCGTTCGCGGCGTTTCAGCCACATTGCGCGCCGGTCATGATCATCCCGCGGCCATGGGCGGGATGGGCCGGGCGGTCCCGCCGGCCCGCCCGCGCTGCGTCGCGAAAATACACCAGCCTGGCCCGGCCGAAACGACGTTGGGGCCCGCCATATTGCCAAGGCGGGCCGTTTCCCGCATCATGCGTGGTCGACAATGGATCGCTTCCCAGAGATGACGCCTCGCGCCCTGCTGCGCCGCGCCTGACAGGCATGCCATCTGGAATACTCAGCACGAGCGGGGCTTTCGGACGATGAGCTATCGTCACTCGATGATCTGTTATACCCAAGGCATCAGCTGCGTATCGCCGGTGCAATGGCGCGGGCTGGACGGGCTGGTCAGCGTCTATTGGCAGGCCGAAGGCCAGGCCGGCGCGCATGGCTATTACCTGTCGCCCGACCCGCGCATCATGTTCTTCTTCGACGACGTGTCCTCGCATATCCTGATCTCGAACCGCGACGACGAAATGCGACGCAGCGGGCGACCGATGATGCGGGCGCTCTATGTCCCGGCGGGCGTGCCGATGTGGTCGCGCTTTACCGGCCATCACGTCTTTGCGCATCTGGACCTGCATATCCACAAGGACCGGATGATGCGCTTCCTGACGCCGACGGTGGGGGCATCCGCCGCACTGGCCGCGCTGCGCCGCCCGGTCGAGATCCAGGACGCCGATGCGATCCACACCCTGGCCGGGCTGCTGGTCGGAGAGGTCGCGCAGCCCTCGCGCCACGGCGTTTTCGCCGAAAGCCTTGTCGGCAGCATCGTGACCGGGCTTCTGGACATTCCGCACGAGGGGGCCGAGCGTGCAAGCGGCGGGCTGACCCCGGCGCAGATGAACCGTCTGGCCGCGCGTCTTGAAAAGGCGGGCGATCACCGCCTGACCGTGGCCGAGATGGCGGCGACGGTGGGGCTGTCGGAAAGCTGGTTTGCGACGGTGTTCAAGCAGACGACCGGGCAGACGCCGCTGCAATGGCAGATGGCGCAACGCATCGGCCAGGCGCAGAAGCTGCTGGTCGAAACCGACCTGACCGTCGCCGATGTCGCGGCCCAGGTCGGCTTTTCCGATCAGGCGCATCTGACGCGCGTGTTCCGCCAGGTCGCCGGGGAAACGCCCGCCGCCTGGCGGCGGATGCAGCTGGTCAGCTAGGGGCCCGGCCGTCGCGACGACGGCCGGGCCGTCGGCTTACCAGGTGCGGCGCAGCGTCACCGCGACGGTGCGGCCCGGATTGTAGTAATCCGCCGTGCCCCGCCCGACGACATGCTGTTCGTCCAGCAGGTTGCTGATATTGACCGCCAGGTTGGTGTTTTCCAGCACCTTGTAGTTGAAGGCCGCATCAAGCGTGACCGAGGCATCGGCCTTGCCCGTATTGTTCGAGATCGTGTGGAAATACGAACCGACGTAGCGCGCGCCCAGGCCGAAGGTCATGTCGCCGCGGGTCTCATTGCCCTCAAGGGTATAGTTCAGCCACAGCGATGCCATGTGGTTGGGAACCTCGGAGAACTCGTTTCCTTCCACGTCCACGCCCCGGATCGGCCCGGATCGCACGACTTCCGAATCCATGTAGGAATAGGACGCGATCAGGTCGAGGTTGTTCGCCAGCTCGGCCTTGCCTTCCAGGTCGAAGCCGCGCACGCGCTGCTCGCCCACCAGTTCGCGGGTGATATTGCCGTCGGGCTGGACCACGGCGACAGTGACGTTGTTCTTGCGCAGGTCATAGACCGAGGCCGAGATCAGCGCATTGGTGCCAAGCGGTTGGTATTTCACCCCGACTTCGTATTGCTCGCCCCGTTCCGGCTCGGCGCCGACGCCCGGAGGCGCGACGGATTCGACATAGCTGGCATAGGCCGAGATTTCGCTGTTGATCTTGTAGGTCAGCGCGCCGCGGATCGAGGTTTCCGAGTAATCGCCGCTGGAGCGCACGCCGTTCAGCGTTTCCTCGATGTCCAGCCAGTCGTGGCGCAGGCCTACCGTTGCGATGATCTTGTCGTCGAAGGACAGGTTCTGCTGCACGAACAGCGATTGGGTCTTGTAGTCGTTGTCGCGCAGTTCGTAGGGCGCTGCCAGCGCGCCGGGTGCGCCCGAATAGACCGGATTGGCCACGTCGATGGGTGTGTAAAGCCCATAGAACGGGGCGCTGGTGGTCGATGCGTCGCGGAACTCGATGCCGCCCACGGTGCTGCTGTCGAAGGCTTCGAAGCTGCGGTCGTATTGCAGGATGACGTTGCCGATCAGTTCCTTGGCCGTGGAGTTGCCGCCGAAATACCAGCGGTCCACCATGGTGCCGGTCCGCGCCGCGCTGTCCGACAGATAGACATAGCCGAAATCGCTTTTTAGGTCGCTGTAGCGCAGGTTCGCACGCAGGCTGAGGCCGCTGTCGAACTCATGCTCGAACAGGGCGCTGATGCTCGAGCGCTCCACGTTCTGATAGTTGAAATCCGGCTCGCCGAAGAAGTCGCTGCGGTCGTATTCGCGGTCCAGCGGATAGCCGCCGCTGTTGGGCGTGTTCTCGCGCTTCAGGTAATCCGCGATCACGCTGAGCTTGGTCGCCGTGGTGGGCTGCCAGGACAGGCCGCCCATGACGAAGGTGGAATCGTTGCGCGAATAGTCGTATTCCCGCTCGCCGTCCTGCACCCTGGCGGTCAGGCGCCAGGCCAGCGTCTGGTCGGCGTTCAGCGTGTCGCCCACGTCGAAGCCGTATTCCGCGTTCCGCGGCGATCCGATCGAGCCATAGACCTCGCCGAAACGCTCGAAGCGCGGCTGCTTGGTCACGAAGTTGATCGTGCCGCCCGGATCCGAGGTCCCGAAGAGCGTCGAGTTGCCGCCGCGGATGACCTCGACCCGCTCATAGGCATAGGGCTCTTCGCGCGTGGCGCGCATCGAGCCCAGGGTCAGCCCGTCGCGATAGGTCGTCGCCTGGAAGCCGCGCACGAGATAGTATTCGTTGCGGTCGTCCGTCCCCCAATAGTCGGTGTGGATGCCCGCCGAATAGCTCAGCACCTCTTCCAGCGTGGTGGCCCTGCGGTCGCGCATCTCCTTTTCGGTGATCACCGAAACCGAGGCCGGGGTGTCGAGGATGCTGGTCGCCACCTTGCCGCCGACCCACAATTCGCTGGCGACGATGGTGTTCGCGTCGTCGTCGAACGGGCCGCTGGCGTTGATGATGATCGGGGAAAGGCGATAGGGCGATTCCTCGGTTCCCGCCCCGGAATCCGGCGGCGCGGGATCCTGGGCCAGGGCCGGGGATGCGATCAGGGCGGTGCAGCCCAGCAGAAGGGCGGTAAGGTGGCGGCGGGGGCCGCGCCGGATGTCATGTGCCATGGTTCAAGGTCCCGCATGGATGTTGTTGTTGTTGCTGCTGGCTGCCTGCGGATCAGAGGAGGGGCCGAGGCTGGCTGGTCTTGGAATGACGGCAGCCCCCCGGTGCCCGAGGCTGGGGCAGGGACGGCGTGGCGGTCATGCTGGCGGGGCTTCTAGGGCCGATGGCGCGAACCTGTCTTGTAGAATCCCACTTTTTTTGTCGGAATCTTTGGGAAAAAGCGGATACCTTGGTCGGCACGGGTTGACGCATGCCCGCTTGCGCGGGAAATCCGCAGGCGAACCTGCCAGGAAAGGCCATGACGATGCGGATTCTGCGCCCTGCGATGCTGGTCCTGATGACGGCCGCCGCCCCCGCCCTTGCGGATGAGGCCGGGTTTCCCGTCAGCATCCCGCACGCGTTCGGCACCACGACGATCACGGAAAAGCCGCGCCGCGTGGCGACGGTCGCCTCGGGCAATCACGAGGTGCCGCTTGCGCTGGGGGTCGTGCCGGTGGGCATGGCGGCGGCGAATTACGGCGACGACGACAGCGACGGCGTGCTGCCCTGGGTCGAGGAAAAGCTGGCCGAACTGGGCGCGGGCACGCCCGCCTTGTTCGACGAAGGCGACGGTATCGATTTCGAGGCCGTCGCGGCGGTGGACCCCGACGTGATCCTTGCCGCCTATTCCGGGCTGACGCAGTCCGATTACGACACGCTGAGCCAAATCGCGCCGGTCGTCGCCTACCCGGATTCGCCCTGGACGACCGATTGGCGGCGGATGATCCAGATGAACAGCGCCGGCATGGGCATGGGTGCCGAAGGCGATGCGCTGATCGCCAGGATGGAGACGCAGATCGCCGACACGCTTGCCGCGCATCCCGCCCTGCAGGGCAAGACCGCGATGTTCGTGACCCATCTGGACACCACGAACCTCAGCGTCGTGAATTTCTACACGGCCAACGATACGCGGGTGAAGTTCTTCCAGGATCTTGGCCTGTCGATGCCGAAAAGCGTCGCGGATGCCACGCAGCCCGGCAAGTTCGCGGGCTCGGTCAGTGCCGAGAATATCGACGCGTTCGAAGATGTGGACATCGTCGTGACCTATGGCAACCTGCTTTTGCTGGCCGCGATGAAGGCCGATCCGCTGGTCAGCCACATGCCCGCCGTCGCCCATGGCAGCATCGTCATGCTGAAGAACGATCCGGTCGGGAACGCGGCGAATCCCACGCCCCTGGGCATCGCATGGGTGCTGGACGATTACGTCGCCATGCTGGCCGAGGCCGCGCAGAAAGCCGAATGACCGAATCCGCGACCATCTTGCCGCGGCGCGCCGCGCGGGCGCGGCTGCTGTGGCTGGCGGTGGTCCTGGCCGCGCTGCTGCTGCTTGGCGCGCTGTCGGTGGCCATCGGCACCCGGCAGGTGGGGCTTGACGACATCCTGGCCGGGCTGCGGGGTGAGACCGGCACGATCGCGCAGGCCGCCGTCTCGGCCCGCATTCCGCGCACGATGCTTGCGGCGCTGGCCGGGGCCTCGCTTGGGCTTTCGGGCGCGTTGATGCAGGGGGTGACGCGCAATCCGCTGGCCGATCCGGGCATCCTGGGGGTGAATACCGGGGCGGCGCTGGCCGTGGTCATCGCGGTCGCGTGGTTCCAGATCAGCGCCGCGCACAGCTTCATCTGGGTCGCGATCTGCGGCGCCGGCGCGACGGCGGTCTTCGTCTATGCCATCGGCTCGCTCGGCCGAGGCGGCGCGACGCCGCTGAAGCTGGCGCTGGCGGGGACGGCGACCTCGATCGCCTTCTACTCGCTGGTGGTGGCGGTGATGCTGACGCGCGGCGACATCGCCGGGGGCTTGCAGGCCTGGCAGATCGGCGGCGTCGGCGGGGCGACATTCGCGCGGATGCAGCCGGTGCTGCCTTTCCTTGCCGTCGGGCTGCTGCTGGCGATGGCATCCGCGCGCAGGCTGAACTCGCTGGCGCTTGGGGATGAGATGGCGGCGGGACTGGGCGAGCGTGTCGCGGTTGCGCGCGCAACGGCTGCGCTGTCGGCGATCCTGCTTTGCGGGGCGACAACCGCGGTCTGCGGCCCCATCGGCTTCGTCGGGCTGCTCGTGCCGCATCTGTGCCGCCTGCTGGTGGGGGTCGATCATCGCTGGCTGCTGCCGTTCTCGGCCCTGACCGGCGCGGCGCTGCTGGTCGCGTCCGACGTGGTCGGCCGCATCATCGCCCGCCCCGGAGAGCTGGACGTCGGCATCGTCACCGCCTTCATCGGCGCGCCCTTCTTCATCTGGATCGTCCGTCGCCAGAGGGTCCGCGAGCTATGATCGCCGATGCCGTCACCGCCGCGCGCCTGCGCCGCGCGCGTTATCGCAGCCGGGTGATCTGGACGGCGCTCGCGCTGCTGGCGGCGGGGTTCGCCGTCACGCTGATGCTGGGCCAAAGCTTCACCCCGCCGCAGGACGTGCTGCGGGTGCTGGCCGGGCACGAGGTGCCGGGCGCCTCCTTCACCGTCGGGCAGTTGCGCCTGCCGCGCGCGGTCATGGCGATCCTGGCGGGCCTGTCCTTCGGCCTTGGCGGCGCGGCGTTCCAGATCATGCTGCGCAACCCGCTGGCCAGCCCCGACATCATCGGCATCAGCTCGGGCGCCAGCGCCGCGGCGGTCTTTGCCATCGTCGTGATGGGCCTCGACGGCGCGGCGGTGTCGGTCTTTGCCGTCCTGGCCGGGCTGGGCGTGGCGATTGCGATCTATGCGCTGTCCTTTCGCGGCGGCGTCGCCGGCACGCGGCTGATCCTGGTCGGTATCGGCGTGCAGGCGATGATGCAAAGCTTCATCTCCTACACGCTGTCGCGCGCGCCCTCGTGGGATCTGCAAGAGGCGATCCGCTGGCTGGCGGGCAGCCTCAACGGCGCGCAGCTGGCGCAGGCCGTGCCGGTGCTGCTGTCGCTGCTGGTCTTCGGCGGGCTGCTGGTCTTGCGCACGCGCGATCTCGAGGCGCTGCGGCTGGGCGACGATGCGGCCTCGGCGCTGGGCACCGATGTCGGACGGACGCGCGCCCTCGTGGTGGTCACGGCGGTCGGGCTGATCGCGGTGGCGACGGCGGTGGTCGGGCCGATCTCCTTCGTCGCCTTCCTTGCCGGGCCGATTGCGGCGCGGATCGTCGGGCCGAACGGCTCGGCCCTGCTGCCCGCCGCGCTGGTGGGCGCGGCGCTGGTGCTGGCCGGCGATTACGCCGGGCAGTTCCTGCTGCCGGGGCGCTATCCCGTGGGCGTCGTGACCGGGGCCCTGGGCGCGCCTTACCTCATCTATCTCATCATCCGCGTCAACCGCACCGGAGGCTCGCTGTGACCGCCCATACCCTTTGCGTGCAGCAGCTGTCGGCCGGATATGGCGACCGGCTGATCCTTGAGGGGCTGGACCTCGACGTGTTGCCGGGCCGGATGACGGCGATCGTCGGGGCCAATGCCTGCGGGAAATCGACGTTGCTGCGGTCGATGTCGCGGCTGCTTGCGCCGCGTGGCGGGCAGGTGCTGCTGGACGGCAAGGCGGTGCATCGCATGGCGCCGCGCAAGCTGGCGCAGGTGCTGGGCCTTCTGCCGCAATCGCCCACGGCGCCCGAGGGGATCACCGTGGCCGATCTGGTCAGCCGGGGCCGCCATCCGCATCACGGCATCCTGTCCCGCTGGAACCGCAGCGACGACCAGGCCGTCGCCGCCGCGCTGGAGGCCACGCGCACCGCCGACCTGGCCGAGCGCGCCGTGGACGAGCTGTCGGGCGGGCAGCGCCAGCGCGTCTGGATCGCGATGGCGCTGGCGCAGGAAACCGACCTGCTGCTCTTGGACGAGCCGACGACATTCCTGGACATTGCCCATCAGGTCGAGGTGCTGGACCTGCTGACCGACCTGAACCAGCGCCGCGGCACGACCATCGTGATGGTTCTGCACGACCTCAACCTTGCCGCGCGCTATGCCGATCACCTGGTGGCGATGGCGGCGGGGCGGCTGCATGTGTCGGGCAGCCCGGACGAGGTGCTGACGGCGGCGAATGTGCGGGCGGTGTTCGGGCTGGACAGCCGGATCATCGCGGACCCGACCTCGGGGCGCCCGATGATGCTGCCCATCGGGCGGCACCGGATGGCGGGCGCGTGATCCGCTGCATCGCGGCGTGCCGACCGGCAGCGCCTCCGGCCTGCCCCGCCAGGCATCAGGTCAGGCACCAGGCCCGGTTGGATCAGGCCGCCGTGGCCTGCCGAACCGGGATCAGGGCAGAAAGATCTCCTCGATCTTCCGGTCGAAGAGACGTGCGATCCTGAAGGCAAGTTCGAGGCTGGGATCGTATCTCTCGCGCTCGATCGCATTGACGGTCTGGCGCGAGACATTCAGTTTCGCGGCGAGTTCGGCTTGCGACCAGCTTTTCTCCTGGCGCAGCTGCTGCACGCGGTTGTTCATTTGTAGCGCAGCCGGCCGATGACCAGTCCGAGGGTCCAGAGCGCGCACATCAGCGGCCAGACCGCGAACATGGACAGCCGAGGCATGCCGGCATTTTCCAGGAACCCGTAGCTGAAGGTCAGCAATGCCGTGCCGGCAAAGGCCAGCGCGAATGCCTCGAACTGGATGCGCCTTTGCAATTCGTCCAGTGCGCGGATGGCGCGAACGACCGACCAGCACAGAAGGACGGCCGGAACCATGGGCGCCATCGAAACGACGATCTGCATCGTCTGGCCCCGGTCGTTGCCGTTCAAAAGGCGCAACGAGACTGCCAGCGTGACCATATAGGCCAGCATGCTCAGGATGAAGGATGGGGCTATCCGGGTCATTTCATGTCCTCGATGTAAAGCACGCTTTACAGTCGGGCCGCAGGCTGCGGATGTCAAGTATGCTTTACATCGGCATCGCAGGCGGCGACCGCTGCGGGCGGATTGCGCCCCAGGCGCACAGGCCGTAAGGCTCCGGGTTCTCATCGCCTTGCAACGGAGACGACGCCTTGCCCCTTGCCGCCGCAATGAACAGCCTCGGGTCGCTGGCCTTCATCCTGCTGGTCGCGCATACGACCGCCTATCAGGAGGCGAACTGGCCCGCGGGGCGGGTCGTCCATGTGCGCGACTGGGTGGTCCATGCCGCCTATGCGCTTGGCGCGGCCCTGCTTTGGCTGACCCTGGTCCCGGCAAGGGATGCGCGGCGCAGGGTCTTGCTGGCCATATGGTTCCCGCGCGCCTGCTGGGCGCTTCTGCTGGTCGGGATCGTCGTCCTGCCGATGTTCTTTCCGCTCGAACCGTGACCGGCGGCAAGGCGGCGGGCCGGGAAACCGGAACCCTGCGAAAGGGGAAAGCCCCGCCTCTCCCGCAGCTGCCATCTGCGGAAAGGGGCGGGGCCGCCGCGGCCTGCCAGGAGATTCAGGCAGCGGCAAGCTCGGTAACCAGAACCTCGTCAACAACAGGCGCTTCCGACCCGGCGTTGGTCGCAAGGACCAGACCACCGTCGCCATCGGGTCGGAAGCTTTCGGTCACATCCAGCGTCCGCACGGTGAAATTGACCGTATGGACCGCCTTCAGCGTCCCCAGCAGGGAAATGCGCCCCTGCGTGGGATCGGTGGGATCGCGGCCATAGCTCCAGGACTCGTCGGCCGCCGAGCCATGGCGGTTGATCCATTCGCACAGCGTGCCGGCATCGGCCTGCCAGATCCTCTGGCCACGGATCGGCGACAGGAAATTCGCCACCGTGCTGCCCTTCAGGATGATGTCGGCGCGATAGGGCATGCTGAGTTCCTTCTTGTTGGCCATCAGCACGACCTGCCAGACCCGGCCGGCAGGCACGTTGCGCACCGGCACCGAGACGCTGAAGCTGCGCGACTCGGATTTCGACACGGCGGTCGCATCCGTCCAGGAATGCGAATATTCGGCGGTGAAGCTGATGCCGAATTCCTTCTTCACCACCTTGGCGTCGATGGTCCCCTTGATCGAGACCGTGGTGCCCGTCTTGACCGCCTTGCTGACCGAATGCGTCGTCGTCACCGTGTCCTGGAAGGTGCAGGACAGGCCGACCGTCTGCTCGGGCGTCAGGCCGTTGCGGTTGTCCACGATCCCGGTCGCCGCCGCCGACTGGTAGACGCTGAAGGTCTGCGCCGGCACGTCGAAGACCAGTTCGGATGCCAGCGTGTCCGTCAGCTTGCCGAACAGCCCGCCGTTGTTGCCGGGACCGTTGGCGAACCATTGGCCGCCGGCCGGGTCCTTCTCGGTTTCGAGGTGATTTTGCCAGGCATCCACGATGATGGCGCCAAGCCCAAGCGTGTCGAGATATTGCAGCGTCATGGAAAATCCTCCTGAAGGAAGGGCTCAGCAGTTCACGTCGATCAGCCCCAGCGTGTTCGACAGCGTCGTGCCGGTGATCGTATAGGCCGCCGTGCAGGTATTGCCGCGCTCGTAGGTGAAGGCGCGCGCGGCCTCGTTGTCCTTGCCCCAGACCACGTCGACATGCAGATAGACGAGCGCGCCGTCCGGGATGTCGAACTCTTCCAGTTTCGCGGTCTTGGTCTGGCCCAGAAGGATGTCGCCGGTTTCCCGCGTGCTCTTCTTCTGGCCCTCGTCGTCGATATAGGCGAACTTCATCCGGGCGACGAAGCCGCCGCCATTGTGCAGGCTGAAATTGCCGACTTTCTGCAGAGACATGATTTTCCTCCGAAATCGCGGGTCTGAAATGGTCCGCGGCGTTGCCGCCTTGGGTAAGACCTGTTTCGCGCATTCCGCGAATCGGCGCAGTGGCATTTGCCACAGCGCCGGGGAATAATCGCGCCGGTTGTGGATCATTCGCGCAATGGGAGAGAGGCGATGCAATTGACCGGCGAGGCGCGGGCGATGTTCATGGCGTCCGCGCACCAGCGCAGCCACCCGGCCGGCGCCGAACTGATCCGCGAGGCCGACCGGGACCGGCGCGTCTTCCTGATGCTGGCGGGCGAGGCCGACGTTCTGGCCCATTCGCCCGAGGGGCGCATGGTCCTGTTTTCCCGTGTCGTGCCCGGCGACCTGGTCGGCATCCTGGCCGCCATCGACGGCGGCGCGCGCTCGACCAGCGTGGTGGCGCGGGATGCGGGGCGCACGGCATGGGTCTCGCCCCAGGATTTCCAGCGGCTGATGCGAGAGCCGGATTTTGCCGGTGCGATCCACCTGCATTTCGTCGGCCTCATCCGCGGCCTGTCCGAGCGGGTCTATGAATTCGGCACGCTCCTGGTGCGCGAAAGGCTGGTGCGCGAATTGCTGCGCCTGCTGGCCGCGCCGGGCGACGGGCCGCATCTGCTGGACCCGGCGCCAAGCCATATGGAGCTGGCCGCCCGCATCGCCACCCATCGCGAGGCAGTCTCGCGCGAGATGAGCCGGCTTGCCCGGCTGGGGGTGCTGGAAAGGCGGGGCCGCAGCCTGCACGTGCCCTCGCGCGCCAGGCTGGCCGCCGCGCTGGACACGGGCGAGCAGATCAGGCCAGAGCCGTGATCTCCACCGGGTCGTCGATGCCCTTCAGCGTGACCTGGCGCAGCGGCGGGGGCGCCTGCCGCGCGGCGTCGCAGACGGCCCTGGTGGCCAGGATCTGCCCCGGCTCGGCCAGGGCCGAAAGGCGCGCCGCGATGTTCATCGCCTGGCCGAAGGCGCCGACCTCTTGCAGCAGGCCGCTGGCCGCCGAAAAGGTGCACAGGAAGGCCGTGCCGGTATGCAGGCCGATGCCGGCGCGGATCGGATCGTCGCCGGCATCCTCCTGCCGCGCCAGCGTCCGGGCCATGCTGCGGGCGGCGGCGACGGCCTTGAGCGCATGGTCCTTGCCGGAAAAGCCGGGCGGCCAGACGCCGATCACTGAATCGCCCTGGAACTCCAGCACGAAGCCGTCATGCTGCCACAGCGCCGCGACCACCGTGTCGCGCATCCGCGCCACCGTCGCGGCATAGGCGGCCGCGCCCAGCCTTTCGCCCAATGCGACCGAGCCGCGCAGGTCGCAGAACAGGATGCTGATCGGCACCTCGGCGCCGCCGGGGAATTGCTCGATGAACCTGTCGCAGGCGTTGCAGAAGCGCGGGTTGCGGTTCGACGGGCGCAGGCCGATCCGCCGGGCCACCCAGCCGCCCCAGCCGCCGAAGGGCGCGAAGCACAGCTTGCAGCGCGGCAGGCCCGGCAGCCGCCGGTAGCGCCGCTGCTTGCCCATCAGCACCGGGTGGCCGTCGCGAAAGATCTGCAGCCAAAGCTGCTCGTTGCCGAATTCGGGCTGCGAGGCGCTATCGGACATCGGGCCTGACCAGGTATTCGTCGGGGGTTTCGGAGGCGTGCATCGACTGATCCTCGGGGCAGACGTCCAGCCCCTCGCTGTTGCAGACCGCGGTGGCGCAGAAGAACGAGGGGCCGGCGACGGCGGTCAGGGGCGGGTCGCGCGGCAGGCCGCGATAATCCAGCACCACCGCCTCGCCCTCGGCCATGGGGATGGCGCAGGGGATATGCGCCCGCCCGTCCGGGCCGCGCAAGGGGATCGAGGGCACGGTGACGACGATCCCCGCCTCCAGCATGTCCGGCGCGATCCAGTGGGGCGTCCCCGCCAGGCTCAGCACATGGTCGTAGCCGGGGCCGAAAAGCATGCCGCCGTCCGCGGCCAGGGCGACGGGCGCGGTCTGCAGGTCGGTCATATGCGCCTCGGCGCCGCGGCCGAACATCAGGTAATGCGCGACCTCGGGCAGGGGCTCGGCATGGGAGAAGGGCCGGAAATATACCACGCGCTCGACCGTGACCGGGATCTTGCCGAAGACCGGGCGCACCCGCGTCAGCTGCCAGGGAAAGAAATGCGGATCCTTCTCGTCCTCGGGACCGAAGGGCGGGATGCCCTGGAAGATGTTGCCGGTGAAGGTGGGCTTCAGCCCGGCCGCGACCGAGGGGATGTTGAACTCGTCGCTTTCGTCGTTGGCCAGCACGAAGATGTCGCGCGGATAACGCGCCCGGATCTCGCGCAGGGCGGCGGCGACCTCGGCCGGGACCGAAAAGCGCAGCACCAGCTGATACTTGTGCATCTCGGTATGGTATTGCGTCATGTGGACGCCGAACAGCGTCTGGGCGCCGACGATGGTGAAGGCGTGCTGATGCGCCATGTTGCTGATCGGCGGCCCGGCCGGATCGTGTTCGGGGCAATGATCCATCTTCATCCTTTCTTCAGACGCAATCCGGCGGCCCGGCAGATTTCCCCGGCAGCCTCGGTGGCGGTTTCGCGCAGGATCGCGATCAGCCGCGGAATGAAATCCCCGTCCTCGGTCGCGGTCAGGAACGGGTTCTGCTGGGTCGAGATCAGGAAGCGCACGCCCATGCCCGGCTGCGGCTCGACCCCGGCCCGCCGGGCGAAGCGCGCGACGAACCCCTCGCCATAGACGGCGGGATCGAATTCCGAGGCGGTGACGAACATCGGCTTCGGCGGCGGTCCCGAAACGGGCGCCTCTTCCAGGCTCAGCGCGCGGAAGATGGCGTCGTTGAGCCGGTTCATCAGCCCCAGGTCCGTGTTGAGCCCGCGCTCGCTGCGGAAGTTGAAGGCATAGGGCACGATGCTGGTGTCCGAGCCGATGCTGCGAAACAACGCCATCAGCGTCGGATCGGCCAGCAGCCGGTCGACCAGCGCATCGTTGTCGAGGCAGGCGATCTCGTCGTGCAGCCGCCGCTCCTGCTCGGCCACGGCCTGGGGGTCGAGGCCGCGGCGCTCGGCCGGCAGGCGCTGGAAGGGGGTGACGGCGACCGGCCCGTCGGCCGGGAACCCGGCCCGCAGCGCGGCATAGAAGCGGCGGCTGGCAAAGATGCATTTCGCCAGCAACCGGCCATAGCCCGACTGGTCGGGCGGGATCACCCGATGCGACAGCCAGACCGAGGCCGCCGCGGCGCCGGGCTTCGAGCCCTCGATGCCATAGATGCCGACCGTCGGCACCACGCCGTCGTGAAAGACCACCGGCGCGGCAAAGCTGACCAGATCGCGCATCGCGCCGTCGCGATAGCAAAGCGCGCCGGCGGGGTAGGGGATGAACCCCGCCTTGTGCGGGTCCACGGTCAGCGTCTCGCAATGCCGCGCCGCCTCGAGGCGCGCCTCGACCCGCGGGTTCAGGTGCATGCCGGGCGGCGCGTCGTCGTCGTCGATGTCCAGCATGTGGTTGGGGTCCGAACTGCCCAGCGGCGGCTGGCGCAGCATGGACATGAAATAGCCGCCCCAGGCGGCGTCGGCATGCAGCGCAAAGCCCAGGCCGCGGCCGCCGAACGCCTCGCGCAGGGAGACGATGCGGTCCAGCGGATCGACCGCGCCCTCCTCGGTGGTGCCCAGCACGGCGACCGCCAGCATGACCGGCCGGCGCTGGTCCAGGCATTCCGCCAGCATCCGCTCCAGCGCGCCGATCTCCATGCGGCCGTTGTCGTCCACCGGCACGCTGCGCAGCGCGGCGCGCCCCAGGCCCAGCAGCGCCGCGCCCTTGGGCCAGGAATAATGCGCCGTCGCCGGGGCAAGGATCAGAGGCACCGGCAGGTCGGGGGCATGGCGGCGGTGCATCTCGGCCAGGCCCAGATCCTGCACGGTGCGGCCTGCCAGCGCGGCGACCGCCGCCTCGGGCTCGACCCCGGCCGACCGGGCAAGATCGCCGGTCAGGTCCAGCACCGTCCGCACCGGCAGGTTCATCAGCCCCCAGGCGTCCAGCTCCAGCAGCCGGGCCTGCCCCTGTCCGGTCCGCACCTCCAGCCCGCGGGCCGCGGCCAGGGCCGGCACTTCGCGCAGCGCCTCCGCCGCCGCGAAGGGCAGGTATTTCAGGTTGCGCGCCGCCCAGATCGCCTCGGCATTGGCCACGCTGCCGTCGCAGGTGACATGGCCCCAGGGCGGGCGCTGCGCATCGTCAAAGCCGGCCATCCGGCACAACTCGCGCCCGACGGTGATCTCGAGCAAGGTGGTGACGGGCGAGGCCTCGGCCGCGACATTGTTCTGGTTGAAGAGCAGCGCCGCGATATAGCCCGCAACCCCCGGCAGGGTGATGTCCCAATACATGTGCGACTGGTTGCGATAGCTGGAAAGCGGCGTGGACCCGGCCAGCTTGCCGATCATCTCGGCAAGACAGGCGCGCATGCGCTCGACCGTGGCGCGATAGGCGTCGCTTTCGAAGACGCGGTCCGGCCCAAGCCGGGGATCCTGCGGCGCATAGTCCCGCCGGGCGGCGACATGGCCGGAAATCGCCATCCCGACCAGTTCGCGCAGCACCGCCTCGTTCTCGGCCTTGGGGCCAAGGAACCATGCTGGCAGCGCGCCCGCCCGCGCGACCCCGGCCGCGCCCAACAGCCCCGTCCCCTCCCGCGCGATCCGGTCCAGCGAATCTATCAGGTCGGGATTGGCCTTGCCGGTCATGGACGCCTCGCAGGATCGCCGGGAGCAGGAAGATGGGACCACCATGGCCCGAGCGTTCGGCCTTTTCAACATGCAGTTGCATGAGCCGCGCCGTTTTCCCCAATGTTTGGACGGGCTTCCGCGGGCCGCATCGCCCGCGGCCGGGGCAGGAGCCGGGCAGGAACCGGGCAGGGCGGCGGCCGCATATTTTCCGAAATGTCGAATTCTCAACATTCCGGCCATCCGCCGTCCGCTTATACCCGGAGACGGCGCCCACGGGCGCCCCTTGTCCCCACCAGATTTGCACAGGCGCGATTATGAGCAAAAACCTTCGCCATACCCGGAATCCCGACATGATCGCCTTTACCATCGGATGGGTCGTGCTGCAGCTTATCCACGACGACCTGCCCACCGACATCAAGACCATCAAGGGAAGGCTGCGCCAGATCGCTGCGGGCCGCGCCGAAGGCCGGGTGACGCCCGAGATGGCCAAGGACGCCCTTTCCGGCACCGAGGGCCTGGAGCGCGGGCGAATGCGCGACGTGGCCTGAAAGGACAGGGCCTGAGAAGGCCCGGCCGAGAGCGGATGGCCGGGGTATCAGCCCTCGGTCCCGGTGACATAGGCGCGCAGGCCCTGTGGCCTCAGCACGGTTATCCGGCCATAGCCGACCTCGATGCAGCCGAGGGCCTCCAGCTTCTTCAGCGTCTCGTTCACGATATGGCGCGAGGCGTTGGCCATTTCGGCCAGGTCGTTCTGCGTCAGCCGGCAGGTCTCGGGCGCGTCCTCGCAGGGGCCCGTGCCGGCCACGCGCAAAAGCACCGCCGCCGTCCGGCGATCCGCCCGCCGGATCAGCAAGTCGGCCATGCAGCGGACCGCTATGTCGAGGTTGTATTCCGAAAGAGAGCCGAAATGCAGCGCCGCCTCGGGCAGGCGCCGGCAAATCCTGTCCACGGCCGCAAGCGAGACGTAAAGCACCGCGGCAGGCTCCATGGCGCGAAAGGACAGGGTCCGCGGCTGGCGAGAGACCATCGGCCCTTCCCCCACCCAGTCGCCGCGCCGGAAGATATGCCCCATGGCGATGCCGGCATCCGGGGTTGGGCCCAGCCCGGCAAAGCTGCCCCGGACGATCCCGTAGAATCCGCCCAGGCCGTCGCCGATGTGATGGGTATACTGGCCGGCCTCGTAATGGCGCAGCCTCGCCTCGTCGAGAAGGGCGGACTGGAACGCGCCCGGCTTTTGCGCCAGCCAGCCAAAGGACAGCAGGGTCTGCCGGCACTCGGCCATGGAAACAGCAACTTGCATGAAATTCCCGGTATCGAACGGCGCGCAGGGCGCCCGCCACAGGCTTGTCCATCATCGAGAAAGGGTCAAGCCTTGCTGCAACGGCCGCGCGCGTTGCCCGCGCCTCGTGCATGAGGAGATCCCCTGTTTCTGCGGATGGCCGGACAAAGGTTCACCGCTTGCCGGCCCCCGCGCCACCCTGTCCCAGCAGCCAGACCAGGTAGAGCCCGCCGCACAATCCGGTCATGCTGCCGATGGGCAAGAGCAGGCCAAGCGGCGCGCGCTGCGAGATCAGGTCCGCCGCCAGCAGCAGCGCCGCGCCGGTCCATGCGCCGGAAAGCAGCGGCACCCCGGGCGCGCGGGTCAGGCGGCGGGCGATCTGCGGCCCGGCCAGCGCGATGAAGGCGATGGGGCCGGCGCTGGCGGTGGCCACAGCGGTCAGCCCGACGGCGGCGATGACCAGCAGCACGCGGGTGCGGGCGATGTTCAGGCCCAGCTGGGCCGCCATGCCCTCGCCCAGCTCAAGGACGGCCAGGCGGCGCGCGTTCAGCACCAGCAGCGGCGCGAACAGCGCCAGCCCCGCCAGGGCCGGCCAGACATGCGACCAGCTGCGCGCGTTCAGCGATCCGGCCAGCCAGATCTGCGCCGACATGGCGCGGTCGAGGTTGCCCATCACCATCAGCATGTTGTTGACCCCGGTCAGCACCGCGCCCACGCCGATGCCGACCAGGATCAGGCGATAGCCGCCCTCGGTCCCCCGGCGTCGCGCCAGCGCCAGCACCACCACCGCCGTCGCCAGGCCCGAGACCACCGCCGCCGAGGCGACCTGGAAGGTGCCGGCGTTGAACAGGACGATCTGCACGATGGCCCCGGTCGCCGCCCCGGTGGTGAAGCCGATCACGTCGGGCGAACCCAGCGCATTGCGCGACAGCGACTGGAACACCGCCCCGGCCATGCCCAGCGAGGCGCCGACCAGCGCCGCCGTCAGCACCCGCGGCAGGCGGATGCCGCGCAGCACCCGCGTCACCGTGGTCTCGCCCGAGGTGCCGGCCAGCCCCTCGACCACCTGCGCCGGCGACAGCCGCACCGTGCCGGTGCCCAGAAGCAGCAGCGCCAGGACCAGGCACAGCAGCAGCAGCGCCAGGCAGACCGCCAGCGCGCGCGGCCGCCACAGCAGCGAGGCGCGGCCCAGTCGCAGGACGCGGGTCTCGGGCAGGATCATAGCCGCGCCAGCCGGAAGCGGCGCACGACATGGACGAAGAACGGCCCGCCCAGGATCGCCGCGACGATGCCGGCCGCGACCTCGGCCGGCGGCGCGACGACGCGGCCGATGATGTCCGCGCCCAAGAGGACCGAGGCCGCGAACAGCGCCGAAAGCGGCAGCACCCGGCGGTTGTCCGGCCCGGTGACGGCGCGCGCCAGATGCGGCGCGACCAGCCCGACAAAGCCGATCGGCCCGGCCGCGGCCGTCGCGGCGCCGGCCAGGATCATCACCGACAGGCAGGCGAGCGCCCAGAACCGCTGCGGCCGCAGCCCCAGCGCCCGGCCGCTGTCATGCCCCAGCGCCATGGCGTTCAGCCCCGGCGCCAGCGCCAGCGCCAGCCCGCCGCCAAGCGCCAGCGCCACGCCCATGGTCGCCGCCACGGCCCGCCCGCGCCCCTCGAGCGCGCCCGAGCCCCAGTTGCGGAACAGGTCCAGCACCTCGAGCCCCGAGTTCAGGATCACCAGGCTCGCCGCCGCGCCCAGCAGGACCGAGATCCCGGCCCCCGCCAGCACCAGCCGGACCGGGTCGGTGCCGCTTTCATGCGCCCGGCCCAGCAGGAAGACCGCGACCCCCGCCAGCCCGGCGCCCAGGAAGCCGAACCAGACATATTGCGCCATCTGCGTCAGCCCGAAGGCCGAGGCCCCCAAGACGACCGCGATGGCCGCGCCCGAATTCACCCCCAGCAGGCCCGGTTCGGCCAGCGGGTTGCGTGTCACCGATTGCATCACCGCCCCGGCCAGCCCCAGCGCCGCGCCGGCAAAGATCGCCAGCAGCGTGCGCGGCAGCCGCAGCGCGCGCACCACCAGATGCAGGTCGTTCGCCGGGTCGAAGCCGAACAGCGCCGAAAGCACCTGCGAGGGCGGCACCGGGCGCGAGCCGACGGCCAGGCTTGCCAGCGCCAGAAGCGCCAGCACCGCCGCTCCGGCCGCGTATTGCCGCCCTGCCGGCGCCGGGCGCAAGAGCGGCGTCATTTGGCGAAATAGGGCGCGACCGTCTCGATGATCTGCAGGCCCGAGTAATAATCCACCCGGAACGAGTTCGGCCCCAGCGGATAGACCCGGCCCTCGCGCACTGCGGGCAGGTTGGCCAGCACCGGATCGGCGCTGAATTCGCGCACCGTCTGCTCGGTCCCGTTCAGCAGGAAGACGCTGTCGCCGGTGATCGCGGCGGGCAGGTTCTCATGCGAGACGAAATCGAAATCGGCCGAGCGCGAGACCTCGCCCCGCATCTCGTCGGGAAGGCCCGCGACCGAGAACCCCAGCGCCGCCAGCACCCGCGCCTGCGGGCTTTCGGGCTTGCCGACCGAATAGGTGCCCGAGAAATTGTAGGACACGATGCTGACATCGCCCGGCGGCAGGGACAGCCCCGCCTTCGCCTCGGCCGCCCGGCGGGCGAAATCCTGGGTCATGCGGGCGGCGTCGGCCTCGTGCCCGGTGGCGCGGCCCAGGCTGTGGGCCAGTTTCTCCCAGCCGTCGTTGGCATAGTCCAGCACGATCACCGGCACCTCCTGCGCGCGCAGCTGGTCGAGATAGGGCAGGATGCTGTCGCCGCCGACGGAGGAGGCGACGACGAGGTCGGGCTCCTGCACGATCAGCGCCTCGATGTCGAAATTCAGGTTCGGATACAGCAGCTCGACCCCGCGTTGGTCGGCGGTGGCGGCCCATTGCGTGAAGAAGCCCTTGTGGTCGGTCAGCGGCCCGACCATGGCCGAGGCGGTGGCCGCAAGCGGCGCGTCGATGGCCAGCAGGATGCCGGTCAGGCTGGGCGAGGTCGAGACGATGCGCTGCGGAGGCGCTGCCACCTTCGCCTCGCCCAGGGCGTCGGGAATGCTGCGCGGCCAGCCTTCGTCGGCAAGCGCCGCGGCGGGCAGGATCAGCGCAAGGAGCAGCGGGGCGAGGCGTGTGGGCATGGGCATTCCTCAGATCGGCAGTTCGGCGTCGTCAAGGTCTTCCAGCCGCAGCCCGCGTTTGCGGATCTCGGCATATTCGCGCAGCCGGATGCGGTCGATCTCGGAGCTGCTGGCGCCGTGCTTCCAGTAGCCGAAGACGCGCACGTCCTCTCGGGCCAGGCCGAGGGCGCGGAAATGGCTGCGCAGATCCCGCATCTCCTGGCGCTCGCCGGCGGCCCAGAGCGTCCAGCCCTTGGGCGTGGTGATGGCGTTGCGCGCGGCGGCCAGCAGTGCGCCGGTGGTGCCCGCGGGCCGGTCCCGCCGGATCAGGTAATAGTCGATGCCGGGCAGGCGCGGCAGTTCCTCGAATGCGCCGCGCTCGGCGGTCTCGATCCACAGGCTGCCGGGGGTGCCCTGCGGCCATGCGCCCAGGATGGCGTGGACGGCGGGGATCGCGGTTTCGTCGGCAAAGATCGCCGCGCGCTTGCCGGGGGCGTGGCCGGGGACCAGGTGCTGGCGCGGCCCGATCATCCAGGCGCGCGTGCCGGCGCGGGCGGCCTTCAGCCAGCGCATCGCCGGGCTGTCGTCGTCATGGAGCACGAAGTCGATCTCGACCGTGCCGCTGGCGGGCTCGAAGCTGCGGACCGTGTAGATGCGCGAGACCGGCCGCTGGTCCTGGGGCGTCTCGACCTCGATGCGGACGGCCAGGTTCGCGGGCAGCCAGGCGGCGGGGTCCGCCGCGTCGATGCGGCCGACCACCCGCGCGACCGAGGGAAAGGGGCGGCGGATCTCGGCCACCTCCAGCTGGACGCGATCCATGTCGCGCATGTGATCCTGCTGCGACAGCAGGTCGTCAGGATCTTCGACGGATTCCGTGTTCGGGCTGGCCATGGCATCCTTTCCGCCTGCAGCATGTCGCGGGCGCTGGTCTGAAAAGCAGGGATGGCTGATCGCCGGACCGGGCTCCGGCGCAATGGCTGAAACCATATTGCAGAGCGCATTCCGCAATGCAATACACATGCCGCCGGAAAAAGGCGGCCCAAGGGAAGGAACGGGAATGTCCCATCGCCTGCATGCCGATGCGGTGACGCTGCGCTACCAGGCGCGGGTGGTGTCGGAAAACCTGTCGCTGGCGATACCGGACGGGTCGTTCACCGCCATCGTCGGGCCCAACGCCTGCGGCAAGTCGACGCTGTTGCGCGCCCTGGCGCGGCTGCTGGTGCCCGATGCGGGGCAGGTGGTGCTGGACGGCAAGGCGATCCTGGGCCTGCCCTCGCGCGAGGTGGCGCGGCGGCTGGGGCTGCTGCCGCAGTCGCCCGTGGCGCCGGACGGGCTGACCGTGGCCGAGCTGGTGGCCCGCGGCCGCTTTCCGCACCAGGGCTTCCTGCAGCAATGGTCGCCCGAGGACGAGCGCGCCGTGCGCGCGGCGCTGGAAACCACCGGCACGCTGCCCCTGGCCGGGCGCCCGGTGGCCGAGCTGTCGGGCGGCCAGCGCCAGCGCGTCTGGATCGCCATGGCGCTGGCGCAGGAAACCGGCATCCTGCTGCTGGACGAGCCGACGACCTTCCTGGACATCGTGCATCAGGTCGAATTGCTCGAGCTTCTGTCCGGGCTGAACGCGCAGGGCCGCACCGTGGTCGCGGTGCTGCACGAGTTGAACCTGGCCTTTCGCTATGCCTCGCATCTGGTGGCGATGAACGATGGCGCCGTGGTGGCCGAGGGCGCGCCCGACCAGATCGTCACCGATGCGCTGATGCGGCAGGTCTTTGGCCTCGATGCGCTGGTGCAGCCCGATCCGCTGACCGGGCGGCCGATGGTGATCCCGCGTCCGCGCGGCGAATTGGGCGGCGGCTGATCAGTCGAAGGTGCTTTGCCCGCCGGTCGCGCGGTTGATCAGCCGCGCCGCGTCGCGCAGCGCCAGCCCCGCCTGGGGCGAATCCAGCTTGCCCAGGTTGCCGGCCGTGGTCACGACGCAGACCAGCTCGCCCTGCGCATCCAGGACCGGCGCGGCCTGGCCGGTGACGTTGGACAGAAGGTGGCTGGTCAGTTCCGCCCAGCCCTCGGCGCGAATGCGGTCGATCGCCGCCTTGCCGGGCGGCGTGCCGCGGAAGCTGGCCGGTTGCAGGCGGCGTGCGGCCTCGATCTGCGCGCGGGGCAGGAAGGCCTGGAAGACCAGGCCGCAGGCGGTGTTGTCCACCGGCAGCACGTCGCCAAGGCTGACGGCGGTGATGGCGAAATGCGCGCTGCGATACCAGCGCACGATGGTCGGGCCGCGCTCGGTCCAGATGCAGACGCCGGAGCTGAGCCCGTGATTCTCGGTCAGCTGCTTCATCTGCGTGCCCGAGATCTCGACCGCATCGACCCGGCGCAGCGCGGCGACGCCCAGGCTCAGCGCCGCCGGGCCAAGGTCATAGCGGCTGGAGGCGGGATCCTGCACCGCCAGCCCCTCTTTCACCAGGCTCTGCATGTAGCGATGCGCGGTCGAGCGGCCGGTGCGCGACAGCTGCGCGATCTCGGCCAGCGGCAGGGCGCGTTCCGCCCCGGCCAGGATGTTGAGGAAACGCATGGCGATGGTGATCGACTGGATCGTCCCCGACCGCTTTTGCCCCGAGAGCTTCGCATCCTCGTCAAGGAAGGGCTCGAACTCCATCATGGGCGGTTTCTCCTGCGCTTGCGGCTGGCTCGCGGATCGGGCGTGCGGCAGCGGCGCAACACTAGCGCGGCGCGGCGGCGATGGCAAAGGGGCGGGCGCGCTATGTGATTGACATGCGGAATGCATTGCGCAATGTGGCACGCATGCCGCCAGCAAGGTTCCCCTGCCAGCCCGCGCTTTTGCCGACAAGCCCGAGGAACCCATGCCCAAGAATCATCGCAGGCGGCTGACGCAAGGGGTCAGCCTGGTCACGCTTCTGGTCGCAGCGCCGCTGCAGGCGCAGGAAGCCCCCGCCGAAGCCATCACGCTGGAGACGGTCATCATCACCGGCGACACCATCACCCGCGACCTGATGGAGACCCCCAGTTCGGTTTCCGTGGTGACGGCCGAGGAGCTGGAAAAGGAAAAGCCCGGCAAGGCCGAGGTCCGCGGCGTCATCGCCGGCACGCCGAACGTGCTCTATACCGACAACGTCAGCACGCCGGTCATCCGCGGCCAGGACGCGCAGGGGCCGCATACCGGCGCCAACGCCTTCTTCGCCGGATCGGTGCCGCGCGCGACCATCAACCTCGACGGCCATTATCTCAGCTATAACGAGCTTTACTTCGGCGCGACCTCGACCTGGGACGTGGACGGCGTCGAGGTGTTCCGCGGCCCGCAGACCACCGCGCAGGGCGCGAACGCCATCGCCGGCGCGATCATCGTCAACACCAAGGATCCCAGCTTCACCCCCGAGGGCGCGTATCGGCTGGAAGGCGGCAACTACAACCAGCGCGCCGCATCCTTCATGTGGTCGGGGCCGATCACCGAGGAACTGGCCGCGCGGGTCTCGCTGGACTATTCGGCCCGCGACACCTTCATCGACTATGTCGGCTCGAACTTCATCCAGAACGAGATCGGGCAGGACTTCCTGAACGCCAATGCGCGGCTGAAGCTGCTGTGGCAGCCGGCCGAACTGCCGGGCCTGTCCGCCAAGCTGACCTACAGCCACAGCCGGATGAAGCGCCCCAGCGCCGAGGGGGCCTCGGAACCCTATGACGAGCTGGAATCGATCGCCACCTGGATGCCGGGCTGGGACCAGGCCACCGACACCGCGATCCTCGACGTGGATTACGACATCGGCAACGGCATGGTGCTGAGCAGCAGGACGCAATATTCGACCTCGGATGTCGAGCGCCGCGTCGGCACGCCGACCATGGGCGACGCGAATGTCGCGCAGGACAACTACTCGAACGAAAGCAAGCTGACCTTCGGCACGCCGGCCGACGGGCTCAGCGGCGTGGCCGGCATCTATGTCGCCTTCACCGACCAGGACGAATGGCTGAACCAGGGCGGCATCTCGACCTTCCGCGACGAGAAGTCGAACCTGGGCCTTTACGGCGAGGTGAACTGGCGCATGGACGAGCGTTGGACGCTGTCGGCGGGCCTGCGCTATCAGCGCGACCACATCCGCCGGCAGGGCGACGTCTCGCCGCTGTTCGCCAACAGCGACGTGGATTACGACCACACCTTCGACGCGCTGCTGCCCAGGCTGACCCTGGCCTATCAGGCGACGCCGGACTGGAGCGTCGGCGCGCTGGTCAGCAAGGGCTATAACCCCGGCGGCATCTCGCTGGACTTCGGCTATTCCAAGGAATGGACCGAGTTCGACGCCGAGACCGTCTGGAACTACGAGCTGTTCACCCGCGCCGAACTGCTGGAAGGGCGGCTGATGCTGACCGGCAACCTGTTCTACATGGATTACAGCGATGCGCAGCACAATATCGCGCATCTGGTCAATGGCGTGACCTATCTGCAGACCGTGAACGCGCAGGATGCCCGCGCCTACGGGCTGGAGCTGGCCGCGGACTGGCGCGCGACCGATGCGCTGACCCTGCGCGGCAGCATGGGCCTGCTGCATACCAAGTTCGAGCGCTTCGACCAGATGCCCGCCTACGAGGGCAACGAATTCGCCCGTGCGCCCGGCAAGATGCTGACGCTGGGCGCCAGCTGGGATGCGACCGACCGGCTGAACCTGGGCGGGCAGCTGCGCTATATCGACGGCTATTATTCCAACACCGCCAACACCCCGGCCTATGCGGTGGACGGCTTTACCCTGGTCGACGTCAATGCCAGCTACCGTGTCAACGACCGGGTCGAGCTTTACGGCTATGTCAACAACCTTCTGGACGAACGCACGCCGACGCTGCTTGAAGCGGCGCGGGGGAATGTGGTCTTTACCCAGGGCAGCATGACCTCGCCGCGCATGGTCGGCATCGGCATCCGCGGCACCTTCTAGGCGGCTGCACCGCGCAATTCCGGCCGGCGCCCCCGTGGCGCCGGTCTTCTTTGACAGGCAGGCAGGGCGAATGATGCTCCGACCAAGACTTTGCATCGGCATGTCCGTTGCGCCCACATGGCTCAGCGGCGAAGGCTGGCGGCACAGGGACAGCGGCATCGAGGGGCTTTATTCCAGCGACCTGGCGCTGGACGTGGCCCGGCGGGCCGAGGCGGCGCATATGGATTTCGTCTTTCGCCCCGACGCCAGCTTCCTGCCCCTGCCGGTGATGGCGCAATCCTTCGGCTTTTCCAGCTTGGACCCGACCCTGCTTCTGGCCTCGATCGCGCGGGAAACCCGCCGGATCGGGCTGGTCACGACCATCTCGACCACCTTCGGCCATCCCTATCACGCCGCGCGCCAGCTGATGTCGCTGCATTGGCTCAGCCGGGGCCGGGCGGGGTGGAACGTCGTCACCGCCTTGCAGGGCAACGAGAATTTCGGCCTGCCCGAGATGCCCTCGTCCGAGGCGCGCTATGCCCGCGCGGCCGAGTTCACCGAGGTGGTGCGCCGGCTCTGGGCCAGCTTCCCGGCCGAGGCGCTGCTGGTCGACCGCGAGAACGGCCGCTATGCCGATACCGACCTGATCCTGCCCATCGACCACCACGGCCCGCAGTTCCAGGTCAGCGGGCCGATGAACCTGCCGCAATATCCCGGCCCGGACATTCCGCTGATGCAGGCCGGCGGATCAAGCCTGGGGGTGGATTTCGCCGGGCAGGTCGCCGACATGGTCTTCGGCATGACGCCCGACATGCCGACCGCGCTGGAGATGCGGCGGCAATTGTCCGAACGCGCGCTGGCCCATGGCCGCCAGCCCCGCGACGTGCGGCTGCTGCCGGGCCTGAGCCTTTACCTGGGCAAGACGCGGGACGAGGCGCGGGCGCTGTTCCTGGCCACCCACGCCCGGATCGACCGCCGCCAGCGCATGCGGCTGGCCCAGGAATTCCTGGGCCTCGACCTGCGGGACTGGCCCGAGGACCGGCCGATCACCCCGGCGGACCTGCCGGCCGACCACCGCTCGTCCCGCTGCGCCAGCCATTGCGAGGCGCTGCGCCGCATCGTGCGCGACCAGCGCCCGACGCCCGCCGACCTGCTGGCCCGGCCCGAGATCCTGGCCTCGGTGCATTGGCAGGTGATCGGCACGGTCGAGGATGCGGTCCGGGAGATCGCCGCCTGGTTCCGCGCCGGCGCCATCGACGGCTTCATCGCCGTGCCGGGCGGCTCGATCCGCTCGCTGGACCTGCTGCTGGAGGCGCTGATCCCGCGGCTGGTGCAGGAGGGGCTGTTCCGGCCGCGATACTCGGCCGATACCCTGCGCGGCCATCTGGAGGAATGACCGGCCGCCCGGCCGCAAGCTGCGCGAGTGCAGGATCGGGACCATGCGATCCGCTCCCGCTGGCGGTTTCGCGGGCCTGGCTGCCTGTCACGGTCGTGCCCCGTGCAACTTCATTGCCCGGTGACAGGCCGCCCGCGCCGCCTATAGTGGTCCAGCGCAGTGCAGGAGGATGAATCATGCATGTTGTATCGCTGCTTCGCACCGACATGTTCGCGATCCGCATCGGCGGCAGGCCCGCAGGGCTGGACGAGCTTTTCCCCGGCTGGACCGAGCTTGACCGTTTCGGCCTGGTGATCGACGAGCCCGTGGGCGGGGTCGGCGCCACCCACCTGCTGCAATCCGCGATGATGGCCTATTACGACGCGAAACCCTCGCGCCGCAGCAGCCGCGCCGTCTATCCCGAGATCTATGCCTTCCATATCGGCAAGTGCCACGGCGCCCATGCGCCCTATGATTTCTGGCCCGCCCGGCGCGAGGTGATCCTGCGTACCGACGATCACCGCGAGGTGCTAGATGCGATCAACGACCGCGGCATCACCCGCCTCGCCGTTCCCGACCGCCCCTTGCGTGAGGTGGTGCATCGCCCGAAAGAGGTCGAGGCCGCGCTCGACCGCATCGCCTCTGCCTTCGTCTATGACGCCACGGGGCGGGTGACGGGCGGCGATGTCGAGATCGCGGGGACCGACAAGCGCACCGAGTTCAATCCTGCGCAGGTGCTGCGCCCGGTTTCCGAGATCGTCGCGATGCGCCGTTCGCCCGGCGCGGTCTCGAGCAGCGGCATCCCGATCAAGGAAGCCGATGACGATTATGCGCATTGGCTGGTCGCCTGCGACGCCGAGATCGCCCCCGAAGAGCGGGAAAGGGCGCTGCAGACCCGGCAGGCCCTGCGCTCGCCCGAGGGGCTGGCGACCGAGACCTATCGCCGGGTGGAGGTGTCCGAGGCGCTGAAGCGCCTGGCTTCCGCAGGACAGCCCCGCCGCGCCGCTTCGGCGGAATGAGGGTCGCAGGACATTCGCCATGACCCACCGGCCCAGCGGCATGGTGTGACGCTTCCCCAATCAGCCGCGCAGCATCCGGGCGATCCGTTTCGCCGTGGCCTTGGCCGAGGCGCTGAAGCGCCTGGCTTTCGCAGGACAGCCCCGCCGCGCCGCTTCGGCGGAATGAGGGTCGCAGGACATTCGCCATGACCCACCGGCCCAGCGGCATGGTGTGACGCTTCCCCAATCAGCCGCGCAGCATCCGGGCGATCCGTTTCGCCGTGGCCTTGGCCGAGGCGCTGAAGCGCCTGGCTTCCGCAGGACAGCCCCGCCGCGCCGCTTCGGCGGAATGAGGGTCGCAGGACATTCGCCATGACCCACCGGCCCAGCGGCATGGTGTGGCGCTTCCCCATTCAGCCGCGCAGCATCCGGGCGATCCGTTTCGCCATGGCCTTGGCCGAGGCGCTGAAGCGCCTGGCTTTCGCAGGACAGCTCCGCCGCGCCGCTTCGGCGGAATGAGGGCCGCAGGACATTCGCCATGACCCACCGGCCCAGCGGCATAGCGTGGCGCTTCCCCAATCATTCCCGCAGCAGCCGAGCGATGTGCCGGGCAGTGGCCTTGGCCGAGGCGGGGTTCTGGCCCGTCACCAGCCGCCCGTCGGCGACGACATGCGGGACGAAGGGCAGCCACGCCTTGCGGTAGAGCGCGCCACGGCGGATCATCTCGGCCTCGGCATCGAAGGGCATCGCCTTGGCCACCCCGGCGAGGATCTCCTCGCGCCATGAAAACCCGGTGACGCGGCGGCCCGCCACCAGAAGCCGGCCGTCCGAAAGCCGGGTGTTCAAGAGCCCGCAATAGCCGTGGCAGACCGCGCCGACGATGCCGCCCCGCTCCCATATCTCGCGGGTGATGCGCTGCAATCCGGCGCTGTCGGGGAAATCCCACATCACCCCATGCCCGCCGGTGAAATAGATGGCGTCGTAATCGGCCGGGTCGATCCGGTCGGGCGCGGCGGTCTCTTCCAGCAGCGCCATCCGGGCCGGATCGTCCCGCCAGGCCCGCGCCGAGGCGTCCAGCAGCGGCCATCTCAGCGCCCGCGGTTCCAGCGGCGCGCGGCCGCCTTGCGGGCTGGCCAGGTGCTGGGCATGGCCCTGGGCGGCAAAGATGTCCCAGGCATGGGTCAGTTCCGACAGCCACAGCCCGGTGGGGTGGCTCGGGTCGTCGTAATGCGCGGTATTGGTCACGACATGCAGGATGCGTTTCATGGGCTCTCGCCTCCTTGCTGGCGGGCCTGCAACCAGGCGCGATAGCGGCGGCTGCGCCAGGCGGTCCTGACCTGGTCGAGGACTGCCACGCCGGGCGCCCAGGCGCGGGGCGTCGGTGCCTTGCCCGCACCCATGCGGCGCAGTTGCAGCTTGGCCAGCGCCATGGTGGCGAGGCTCGCCAGCGGGCGGCTTTTCCAGCGCACCCCTGGCACCTCGGCCACCGCCTCTCCCGCGCGCCAGCGGTTCGGCAGGTCGGGCGCCCAGGCCAGCGCCTGCGCAAGGCCGACCATGGCCACGCCGGGGCGGCCGTCCTCGGGGGCCAGCGCGGCCTCGGCCGTGGCGCGGCGGCGGATCCCGCCCGTGACCAGCACCGGCATATGCGCCACCGCCACCACGTCGCGGGCGAAATCGACGAAATAGGCCTCGCGCGCCACGGTGCTGGCGGCGGCGGGCCGGCCATGCATGGCCGGGCTTTCGTAGCTGCCGCCCGACAGCTCGACCAGGTCGACGGGCAGGTCGTTCAGCATCCGCACCACGGCGACCGCATCCTCGGCCCCGAACCCGCCCTTCTGGAAATCCGAGGAGTTCAGCTTGACCCCCAGTCCGAAGCCGGGCGAGACCCGCGTGCGCACCGCCCGGACGATCTCGACCAGCAGCCGGGCGCGGTTCTCCAGGCTGCCGCCCCATTCGTCGGTCCGCAGGTTGGTCAGCGGCGACAGGAACTGGCTCAGCAGATAGCCATGCGCGGCATGGATCTGCACCCCGTCGAAGCCCGCCTGTTCGGCCAGCGCGGCGGTTTCGGCAAAGCGGCGGATCACCTCGGCGATCTCTGCGCCGGTCATGGCGCGGGGCTGCGCGAAGAGGCGCGAGGCGCCCTCCATTCGCATCGGCACCGCCGAGGGGGCGATGGCCTCGGGCGCGGTGCGGGCAAAGACCTGGCGGCCGGGATGGTTGATCTGCATCCAGAGCCGCGCCCCGTTCACGCGCCCCGCCGCCGCCCAGTCCTTGAACGGCGCCAGCGGCTGGCTTGCGTCGAGGATAACCCCGGCAGGCCCCGTCACCGCATCGGGCGCGACCATAACATTGCCGGTGACGATCAGCCCGGCGCCACCCTCGGCCCATTGTCGGTAAAGCCGGCCCAGGCGCTCCCCCGGCAGGTGGCGTAGGTCGGCCATGTTCTCCTCCATCGCCGCCTTGGCGATGCGGTTGGGGATGGTCTGGCCGCTGGGCAGCGGAAGCGGCTGGAACAGCGGGGATTGGGACATATCCGGCATGCGGCGCGATCCTTTCTTGTCGTGTCGCATCGGGATATAGGGTTTGAACCTAGGTTTAAGGTCAAGGGGCCAGAATGAAGATCGGTGAGATCGCGAAAGCAGCAGGCTTGACGACCTCGCGCATCCGCTTCTACGAGAGGCGCGGCATCATCGCGCCTGCCGCACGCGGGCCGAACGGCTATCGGGACTACCCCGAGGAACTGGTCGCGCTTTTGCGTTTCATCGAGCAGGCGCAGGGGCTGGGCTTCACCCTGCGCGAGATCGCCAGCGTCGAGGTCCGTTCCGGCCCGCATCCGATCTCCTGCGCCGAGGCGATCCGCCTGCTGAGCGCAAAGCGCGATGCGGTGGACGCGCTGATCGCCGAGGCGCGGCAGCGAAAGCGCAGGATCGAGGCGCTGATCGGGGAATTGCAGGCGAGCCAGGCGGGGACCACGGGATAAGGGCGGGGGTGGCCCTTACCCCGTCGGTGTCGAGTGTCGGGCCAAGCCGGCTTGCGATTGCCTGCGACGATCTCGATCGTCCTGCTGTTCGCGCAGGGCGGCCGGATCGTTGACGAGAAGCCGCGTCTCGCCTCGGTGCGTGAGGCGGAGGTCGGTGCCCCAAGGGGGCTGCTGGGAAACGGTGCCTTGGCGGCGATCCGTCGGCCTCGGCACCGGGACGGGTTCAGAGGAAAGGCTGGCCGCGGTTTCTCGCCTGCGGCGCGGGGCGGCATCTGGGGGCTGTTGGGAAACGCGGTCTCGGCGATGCGATCCGTCGGCTCAGGCGCGGGGACGGGTGCAGAGGAACGGCTCGCCGCGGGCGGCAGACCGTGGTGCCGAGCGGCGATCCCGCGGGCGGCTATGCGGGAAGGCTGGCGATCCCGGTCGATTTCGCCGCCAGGCGCGGCATGGGCATGGCGCGGCCACCCGGAAACGGCTGAGCCGCGCGGTGCGGGACAGACCCCTTTGGCCCGGCCGGGCCGGGCACGGCGCGCCTGGATTGATGCGGATCAAGGACGGCAAGGGCGAATCGGGCTAGGATCAAATAATCCGGGCAAGCCGCCGCCAGCTCGTTTCCTCCTTGCCAACGAGGTCATCCATGTGCGCGGTATCCCTTGACGAAGCCCCGGACGGCGCGCTTGGGGTGCGCGCCATCGAGGCCCCGCCCGAAGAACAGCTTCGCCTGTCCGATCTGGGCCTGCATGTCGGCTGCCGCCTGCGCGTGGTGCAGCGCAGCGGGGCAGGGCTGCTGGTGTCCATCAACGAGGATGCGCGGCTGACGCTGGACCTGGACACCGCGCGGCGGGTCAAGGTGCGGCTGCTGGAGCCGGCCATGCCGGCGCTGACGCTTTCCGACCTGGTGCCGGGGGACAGGGCGCGGATCCTCGGGCTGGGCCGTGGCGCCGCAGGCTATCGCCAGCGGCTGATGTCCATGGGCCTGACGCCCGGCGTCGAATTCGCCATCACCCGCGTCGCGCCCCTTGGCGATCCGGTCGAGATCAGCCTGCGCGGCTTTGCCATGAGCCTGCGCAAGGCCGAGGCCGCCCTTCTGTCGGTGGAGAAGCTGCAATGACCATCGTCATCGGCGTCGTCGGCAACCCCAATTGCGGCAAGAGCACGCTTTTCAACATCCTGACCGGCGCGCGGCAGGAGGTGGGCAACTGGCCCGGCGTGACGGTCGAGAAAAAGACCGGCCGCTTCCGCCACCAGAACCGGGTCTATGAGCTGGTCGACCTGCCCGGCGTCTATTCGCTGGGCGCGACCGTGCAGGTGTCCGAGGACGAGCGCGTCGCGCGCGACTTCGTGCTGTCGGGCGCGGCGCAGGTGATCGTCAATATCGTCGATGCCTCGAACCTGGAGCGCAACCTCTACCTCACCACGCAGCTGCTGGAGATGCAGGTGCCGATCGTGGTCGCGCTGAACATGGTCGACATCGCGGCGCGGCGGGGGCTGGCCATCGACCGGGCTGGGCTGGAGCGCGCGCTCGGCTGCCCGGTGATCGAGGTCGTGGCCTCGCGCGGGACCGGCATCGAGGCGCTGAAGCGCGCGATCACCGCCGCCCCCGGCCCAGGCACCGAGCCGCGCTATGCGCCCGAGATCGAGGCCGCCGTCGCCGCGCTGATGCCCCATGCCGGCAGCCGCTGGCGGGCGCTGAAGCTGATCGAGGGCGACCCGCCGACGCTGGCCGGGACCGGGGGCGAACTGGAATCGCAGATCGCCGCCGCCCGCGACGGGCTGGAGCGCGCGCTGGGCGAGGACAGCGACATCCTGATCGCCGATGCCCGCTTCGGCTTCGTGACCGGGATTGTCTCTGCGGTGCTGACCCGGCCGCATGACGTCTCGCGCACCATGTCGGACCGGATCGACCGGGTGGTGCTGAACCGCTGGCTGGGGATCCCGATCTTCCTGGCGATGATGTATCTGATGTTCTTCTTCACCATTTCCATCGGCGGCGCCTTCATCGACTTCTTCGACATCGCGGTGGGCGCGGTGGCGGTCGACGGCTTCGGCCGGGCTCTGTCCTCGATCGGCCTGCCGGAATGGCTGGTGGTGCTGCTGGCCGACGGGGTGGGCGGCGGCATCCAGACGGTGGCGACCTTCATCCCGATCATCGCCTTTCTCTACCTGTTCCTGTCGGTGCTGGAGGATTCGGGCTACATGGCGCGGGCGGCCTTCGTCATGGACCGGGCGATGCGCTTCATCGGCCTGCCGGGAAAAAGCTTCGTGCCGCTGATCGTCGGTTTCGGCTGCAACGTGCCCGCGATCATGGCCACGCGCACGCTGGAAAGCCGTCGCGACCGGCTGCTGACGGTGATGATGGCGCCCTTCATGTCCTGCGGGGCGCGGCTGCCGGTCTATGCGCTGTTCGCCGCCGCCTTCTTTCCCGAAACCGGGCAGAACCTGGTCTTCCTGCTATACGTCATCGGCATCGCCGCGGCGGTGCTGACCGGGCTCTTGCTGAAGAACACGGTGCTGAAAGGCGATGCCTCGCCCTTCATCATGGAACTGCCGCCCTATCACCTGCCGACCTTCACCACGGTGATCCTGCGCGCCTGGGACCGGCTCAAGGCGTTCATCGTCAAGGCCGGGCGGGTGATCGTGCCGGTGGTCGTGGTGCTGAACTTCCTCAATTCGGTCGGCACCGACGGCAGCTTCGGCCACCAGGACGAGACGGATTCGGTCCTGTCCGCCATCGGGCGCGGCATCGTGCCGGTGTTCCGCCCCATGGGCATGACCGACGACAACTGGCCCGCCGCCGTGGGCGTCTTTACCGGCATCCTGGCGAAAGAGGCGGTGATCGGCACGCTGAACGCGCTTTACACCCAGCTTGGCGTCGCGGAAGCCGGCGGCGAGGCGGCCGAGGAAGAGGCGCCCGGCATCGGCGAACAGATCGCGACCGCCCTTGCCACCATTCCCGCGAACCTGGCCGATGCCTTCGGCTCGGCCGGCGATCCGCTGGGGATCGACGTCTCCTATACGGCCGAGGGCGAGGATGCGGCGGCCGAGGAGCTTGAGGTCGCCCCCGCCGCCTTCCGCGCGATGGAGGCGCGTTTCGACGGGCAGGCCGGCGCCTTCGCCTATCTGCTGATGATCCTGCTCTACATGCCCTGCGTGGCCGCGGTGGGCGCGATCTGGCACGAGGTCGGCTGGCGCTGGACCGCGTTCTCGGCCGGCTGGACCACGGGGCTGGGCTGGACGGCGGCGACACTGTTCTACCAAGGCGCGCGCTTTGGCCGCGACCCGGCGCAGGCGACGCTCTGGATCGCCTTCTGCCTCGCGCTGCTGGCCGGGTCGATGGCCGCGCTTTGGGTGGTGGGCCATTCGGTCGCGCGCAGGCGGCTGCCCGAGCGCCCGCCGCTGCCGGACCGGATCGGAGGTGCTGCATGACCACGCTGGCCGCCCTTCGCGACTATATGGAGCGCGCGCATCGCGCCAGCCTGACCGACCTGTCCATCGCGCTGGAGACCAGCCGCGACAATGCCCATGCGATGATGCAGATCTGGGCCGCCAAGGGTCGCGCCCGGCTGGTGGCCGATGCTTGCGGTTCCTGCGGCAAGGGGCCGGTATGCTGCACCTGCCCGGTGGCCGAGATGCTGCCCGAGGTCTGGGAATGGATCCCGCGCGAGGTGCCCCATGGCTGATCCCATGCCCGATCTGGCCCCCTTCCTGCACCTGCGCCGCCATGTCACCGTGGCCCATCACGTTGCCGGCCGCATCCGGCTGAAGCTGGCGCCCGCGGCGCTCAGGGACATGCCCTCGGCCGATCCGGCGCCGTTCCTCGACCTGTTGCGCCGCCTGCCGCTGCGGATCGCGCGGCTCAACCCGGCGGCGCTGTCGGTGGTGGTGGAATACGATCCGCAGGTGATCGGCGCGGCGGATTGGCAGGTCATCTTGAACGGAGGGGCCGCGGAGATCGCCGCGGCCCTGAACCGCCAGCTTGGGGACGGCGCGTCCCCGCACCAGTCGCAAAGGAGCATCCCATGAGCAACGATTATCAATCCGGCCCCGGCCAGCCCCACGGCTGGGGCTATGGCCAGGGGCCGCAGGGCGGGCCCTATGGCTATGGTCCGGGTCCGGGACCGGGTCCGCGCCGGGTCGATCTGCTGGACGTGCTGGAGGGGGTGATGCAGGACGGGCTCAGCCTGTCGAACCTCGGCCGGATCGCGCGGGCCAGCGGCTCGAAATTCTGGCTCGGCGCGGCCATCGGCGCCGGCGTGGTGGTCCTGGCCCGCAAGCCGGAACTGCGCGAGGTCGTCTCGCAGGTCTTTCACAAGCCCGGTCAGGAGGGGTGAGCATGTCGAGCAAGGATAACGGCGGGGTGCATTATCACTATCACTTCTACGGCAGCCAGGGCTGGCCGGCGCCCGATCCGGCCCAGCAGATGGCCCCTCAGCCCCAGCCGCAACCTCAGCCAT
The DNA here is from genome assembly GCF_006386455.1 of Paracoccus sp. FO-3. Taxonomy (NCBI): domain Bacteria; kingdom Pseudomonadati; phylum Pseudomonadota; class Alphaproteobacteria; order Rhodobacterales; family Paracoccaceae; genus Paracoccus; species Paracoccus sp. FO-3. The sequence continues at coordinate 34,746 of NZ_VCBQ01000042.1, forward strand.
GGGCCGGCCCGCCGGCCTTTCCCGGCTATCGCGGCCAGCCCGGCCAGCCCGCGCCGGGCATGGCCAATCCGCACCCGCATCCGCAGGCGGATTCGCTGGTCAAGGGGCTGGCGGTCGGCGCCGGCGCGGCCTGGCTTCTGACCAGCGAGCCGGCGCAGCGCGTCATCATGCGCACCGCGGTGCAGCTTTGGGCGACGCTGCAGGGCGGGATCGAGGAGTTGAAGGAACGCTATCACGACGCCGAGGCCGAAGCGGCCGCCGAAGCCGCGGCGACGCCCGAAGCCCCCGCCGAGGCCCCCGCCGAGCCCCAGGCGGCGGTCGATCCCCAGGCCGACCGCAGCGGCCCGCGCCCGGTGAACGGCTAGGCCATGCGGATCGCCCATGAACTGCCCGGCCGCCTGCGCCTGCGGCTGCCGGCCGATGCCGCGCTGATCGCGCGGGCGGGGGCGGCGATCCGCGCCCTGCCGGGCGTGACCGGGCTGCGGGTGAACCGGCGGGGCGGCTCGGTCGTGGTCCTTCATGACGGCCGCCCCGGTCTGCGCGCACGCATCCTCGCCACCGCCGCCAACCCGCCCGCCCATGCCGAGGGCTTCGTGCCGCCCGAGGGGGCGGACGGGCTGGACCTGGCGCTGGCGGCTGGCTCGGTCGCCGGGGCCTTCGCCCTGCCGCGCCCCCTGGCCGCGCTGGCCACCTGGGCGAATGTCGCCCGCCCGGTCCTGACCGGCGCCGGGGCAGCGCTGACCCAGGGGCTGAAGGTCGAGGTGCTGGACGCCATCGCCATGGGCCTGCCGGCGCTGCGCGGCGAATACGGCACGGCGAACTTCACCCGCTTCCTGATGGAGCTGGCGAATTACATCGAGGCGGGCACCGAGCAGCGCTCGGACGAGCTGTTGCGCACGCTGCTGCACCGCCGCCCCGACGACGTCTGGGTCGAGCGCGGCGGCCAGACCGTCCGCGTCCCCTTCGACAGCCTGCAGGGCGGCGAAAGCGTCGTGGTCGGCATGGGCGAGACCGTGCCCGTCGACGGGCTGGTGCTGGCGGGCGCGGGCTATGTCGACCAGTCGGCAGTGACGGGCGAAAGCCTGCCCCTGTCGCGGATGCCGGGCGAGGTGGCGCTGTCGGGCGGCATCGTCACCGACGGCCGGCTGGTGATCCGCGCCGACCGGGTGGGCGACGCCACCACCACCGGCCGCATCACCCGCTATATCCAGGAGGCGCTGGAACGCCCGGCCGAGATCGAGACCGTGTCCGAGCAGCTTGCCGACAAGCGCATCGGCATCACGCTGGCCTCGGCCGCCGGGGTCTTTGCCGCGACGCGCGACTGGCGGCGGATGGAATCGGTCTTCATGGTCGATTATTCCTGCACCGTGAAGCTGGGCACCCCCATCGCCATCAAGAGCGCGATGTATCGCGCCGCGAAACAGGGCTGCCTGATCAAGTCCGGCCAGGCGCTGGAGGCGCTGGCGGGCGTCGATACGCTGGTCTTCGACAAGACAGGGACGCTGACCCACAATACGCTGCAAGTCACCGACATCGTGCCGCTGGCCAGGGGCGTGGACGAAGAGCGGGCCGTGGCCATGGTCGCCTCGCTGGGGGAACACACCGCCCATCCCATCGCCCGCGCGGTGGTGGAACTGGCGCAGGCCCGGCATCTGGCCCATGTCGCGCATGAAGAGGTGAACTTCATCGTCGGCCACGGCGTCGAGGGCAGGATCGGCGGCAACGTGATCCGCTTCGGCAGCCGGCATTTCCTGGAAGACGACGAACATGTCTCCTTCGCCGCCGAACGCGCGCGGGTCGAGGCGCTGAAGGCCGAGGGCAAGTCGATGCTCTATGCCGCGCAGGACGACCGCCCGCTGGCGATGTTCGCCCTGCGCGACCGGCTGCGGGACGAGGCGGCGCCGGTGCTGGCGCGGCTGCGGGCGATGGGCATCCGGCGCATGGTGATGATCACCGGCGACGCGCGCGAAAAGGCGCTGGCCTTCGGCCGCGTGCTGGGCATGGACGAGGTGCATTACGAACAGCAGCCCGAGGACAAGGCCAGCCTGATCGCCGCGCTCAAGGCGCAGGGCGCCAAGGTCGCCTATGTCGGCGACGGGGTGAACGACGGGCCGGCGCTGATGGTGGCCGATGTGGGCCTTGCCATGCCGCGCGCGGCCGACATCGCGCGGGCGACCGCCGACGTGCTGCTGGTCGAGGACCGGCTGGACGCCTTGGCCGACGTGCTGGAGATCGCGCAGGACACGATGGCGCTGATCCGCTCGAACTTCCGCGTCGCGGTGGGGGTGAACTCGGCAATCCTGGCCGGGGCGACGACGGGCCTGCTTGCGCCCGCGACCACGGCGCTCTTGCATAACGGCACGACCATCGCGGTCCTCGTCCGCTCGATGCGGCATCGGCGGGCGCTTGGCATGACCCGCAGGCCCGTCGGCGCCTGAGCGGCGCCAGGCCCGGCCGTTCCGCAGGCTTGCCGCGACGGCGATCCGCCTTGCCTGGCCGGCATCACGGCCGCGCCCGGCCGCGGTCGGCTTGCCGTGCGGATCACCCGGCCGCGGCCGGCGACGGCCCTAGTCGATCCCGGCCAGGGCGGCCCTTGTCGCCGCCGCCACCGCCACGACCAGCGGAACCTGGAACTTGTCCTGGATGCGCATCGCGGGGGCCGACAGCGGGCCGCCGCCCATGATGATCGCCGCCGCGCCCTTTTCCGCGATGGCCCGTTCGACCGCATCCGCCAGCGCGGCGTCCAGCGCATCGGCATCCTTGACCAGCTCGTTCGGATCCCCCTCCGTCACCGTGACGCCCTGGTATTGGTCGGCATAGCCCAGCTCCTCGGCCCGCAGGCGGAAGGATTCGAGCAGCCCCTCGTCGGGGGTGATGGTCACGATGGAGAAAGGCCGGCCATCCCGCGCCGCCTCGTGGAACGCCTCTTCGCCGATGCCGAAGACACCGATCCCGGTCACGGCCTGGCGCAGCTCCGGCAGGCCCGGATCGCTGAAGGCGGCCACGATGACCGCGGCGACGCCGGGCTCGGCAGCAACCTCCTGCCCGATGGCGGCGACGCCCCTGGCGGCATTCGCCATGTCCTCGGGCGTGGTCAGCAGCGCGGGAACGCCTGCATTCGTCCGCTCGACGATGGTGGCGCGGTCGCCGGCGACGCCGCGGGCCAGATCGGCCATGCTTCTGGTCGCCTCGGCATTGGAATTGGGGTTGATCAGCACGATGGCGGGCGTTTCCGCCAGCGCCTGGGGAGCAGTCGCCAGGGTCAGCATCAGCGCGGCCAAAACCGGATGGGTGCGGTGTTTCATCTGTCTTACCTCCGTGGGATCAGGATGCGCGGGGCGCGCCAGGGTCAGGCCGGGGCCAGCTTGTGTTGCGGCACCGGGGCATAGCCGCCCAGGCGGGACGTCCGCAGCTTCAGCCGCACCATCGCCTCGCACAGGGTCACGGCACAGCTGACCCCGTCCAGGACGGGGACGCCATGTTCGGCGGCCAGCCGCTCGGTCAGGTCGGTCATCCCGGCGCAGCCCAGCACGATGGCCTCGGCCCGGTCGTCGGCGATGGCGCGGGCGATCTCGCGGCCGATGCGGGCGCTGGCGTTGCTGCCCGGCTCTTCCAGCTCCAGCACGGCGACCTCGGACGAGCGCACCCGCCCGCATCGCGACCACAGGCCATAGCGGTGCAGGTTGTGTTCCAGCGCCGGGACCGAGCGCGCCAGCGTCGTGACCACCGAGAACCTGTTCGAGATCAGCGAGGCCATGTGATAGGCGGCCTCGCCGATGCCGACCACGGGAATGTCGGTCAGGCAGCGCGCCGCATCGAGGCCGGTGTCGTCGAAACAGGCGATCACCACAGCATCGACATCGGGGGTCTCGCGGATCACCTGCAACAGGCCCGACAGGCTCATCGCCTCGTCATAGAAACCCTCGATGGAGGCCGGGCCGCGGGCGGGGTTGGCCGCCACGATCTCGGTTCCGGGCGAGGCCGCGCGCCGGGCGGCGGCGGCGATCTTTTCGGTCATCGAAGCGGTGGTATTGGGGTTCAGAACCAGAATGCGCATGTTTTCCTCAGACATCCCCGCCCAGATAGGCGGCCTTGACGCGCGGGTCGTTCAGCAGCTCGCGCGAATTGCCCGACAGGACGACCTGTCCCAGGGACAGCGCATAGGCCCGGTTCGAGATGGACAGCGCCATGCGGCTGTTCTGCTCGACCAGCAGGACCGACACCCCCTCGTCGCGGCTGATGGCGACGATGGCGCGGGCGATGTCCTGCACCAGCTTGGGCGCGATCCCCAGCGAAGGCTCGTCCAGCAGCAACAGCCTGGGCTTGGCCATCAGCGCGCGGCCGATCACCATCATCTGCTGCTCTCCGCCCGAAAGCGTGCTGGCCTGCTGGTTGAAGCGTTCGCGCAGGCGGGGAAACCGCGTCAGGATGCTTTCCAGCGTCTGTTCGATGCCGGGCTTGTCGCTGCGGGTGAAGGCCCCCATCAGCAGGTTGTCCTTGACGCTCATCAGCGGAAAGACGCGCCGTCCCTCGGGGACCATGGCGATGCCTTTCCTGACGACCTCGGGGGCGGAGGTGCCGTCCAGCCGCTCGCCCATGTAGGTGATCTGGCCGGACTTGATCTTGCGCAGGCCGGTGATCGCCCGCAGGATCGAGGACTTGCCGGCCCCGTTCGCGCCGATCAGCGCCACGGTCTCGCCCTCGTTCAGTTCGATGGACACGCCTTTCAGCGCATAGACATGGTCGTAGTAAAGCTCGACATTGTCGAAGCTGAGCATCCTGGTCATGCGCTTACATCCCGATGGCCGCGTCTTCCGAGCCGAGATAGGCTTCGATGACGCGGGGGTTGGCCTGAATCTCGGCGGGGCTGCCCTCGGCGATCTTCTCGCCGAAGTTGATGCAGACGATCCGGTCCGAGATCTTCATCACCGCGGGCATGTCGTGTTCGACCAGCAGCACGGTCACGCCGCGTTCGTCGCGCAGCCTGCGGACCAGGGCGACCATGCGCATGGTTTCGTCGTGGTTCATGCCGGCGAAGGGTTCGTCCAGCAGGATGACCTGCGGCTGCGTGGCCAGGCCGATGGCCATGCCAAGCGCCCGCAGATGCCCCTGCGGCAGGTTCGAGGCCAGTTCGTCGCGGATGGCGCCCAGGCCCAGGAAGTCGATGATCTCGTCGGCCGAGCGGGCGAATTCTGCCTCGTCCGCGCGCGCGGTGGCGGTGCCCAGGAAATAGCCCAGCAGGCTGGCGCGCGAGCGCAGGTGATGCGAGACGATGACGTTCTCGCGCACGGTCATCGACCGGAAGATGGTGGTTTCCTGAAAGGTGCGCACCACGCCCAGCCGCGCCACCCTGTGCGGGGCCAGCCCCGAGATGCGTTCGCCCTTGAAGCGGACCTCGCCGGTGGTCGGCTTCTCGAAACCGGCGATCTGCTTGAACAGCGTCGATTTCCCGGCGCCGTTCGGCCCGATCACCGACAGGATCTCGCCGGGTGCGACGTCGAAGCTGATGTCGTTGTTCGCCGTCAGCCCGCCGAATTTCTTGGTGACGTTGCGGATTTCCAGGATCGGGCTCATTTGCCGCCCCCCTTCCGGTCAAACAGGCTCAGCACGCCGTTCGGCAGCACCAGCATCAGCGTGATCATCGCCCCCGAATAGATCAGCAGCTGGTATTTCCCGGCCACCGACAGCAGATCCCAGCCGAAATACAGCAGCAGCGTGCCCAGCATCGGGCCGAAGACATAGCCCAGGCCGCCGAGGAAGCAGTAGAGCATGAAGTTCACGCTGTCCTGCACCACGAAGGACGAGGGATAGATGGATTGCGAGATCGACACGAACATCGCCCCCGCGACGCCCCCGAAGAAGCTGGAGATGGCATAGGCCATGATCCGCAGCCATGCGGTGTTGACGCCGATGGAGGCCGAAAGCTCTTCGTTCTGCTGCAGGCTGCGGCACAGGTGGCCCAGGCGCGAGTTCACGATCCGCCACAGGATCACGTAGACCAGGATCATCAGGCCGATGGCGGCGAAATAGAACGCCTGGCGCGGGTTCTGCAGCGTGGCGAAATCGGGGATCAGGGTGATGCCGAAGACCGAGACGCCCCCCGGCAGCGGGATCGAGGTGATGCCCTTGGCCCCGTTCGTCACCGGCAGGGCCAGCGCGGTCAGCCGCGCCACCTCGGTCAGCACCAGCGTGACCATGGCGAAATAGACGCCGCGCAGCCGCAGGATCGGTAGGCCGATCAGCACCGAGATCAGCGCGCAGAACAGCCCCGCCAGCGGCAGGGTCAGCCAGAAGCTGACGCCCGCCTGCGTGATCAGCACGGCCGAGACATAGCCGCCGGCCAGCGCATAGGCCCCCTGTCCGATGTTGATCCGCCCGATATAGAAGGTCAGCCAGACCCCCGCCGCCCCGATGGACAGCAGCGCCACCGAGGTCAGCGTATAGTAGAAGTCCCAGCGGCCGGTCGCCGCGATGAACATGGGCACGGCTGCGAAGACGAAGGCCAGGAAGGCGGCCACGCCCAGCATCTTGGGCATCGTCAGCCCCTTGCCGGCCGCCAAGGGCGCGGCGTGCGGTTGGTTTTGCATCGTCATCGCCTCAGCCCCAGGGTTTGCCCATCAGGCCCTGCGGCCGGATGGCAAGGAAGATCATCAGGGTGGCGAAGATCACCAGATAGGTCACGTCGCCATAGGAGGACAAGACCGACAGGCCGACGCTTTCCATCATCCCCAGGATGAAGCCCCCGGCGATGGCGCCCGAGATCACCCCGGCGCCGCCGATCATGATCATCAGGAAGGCCTTGATCGAGGTGGGCCCGCCCATGCCCAGGTTGACGCCGGTGATCGTGACCAGCAGCGCCCCGACCAGCCCGGCCAGCATCGCGCCCATGGCAAAGCCGATCATGGAATAGCGGTCCACGTCGACGCCCATCAGCTGCGCCGCCACCCGGTCCTGCGCCAGGGCCCGCATGGCGCGGCCGGCCTTGGAATATTGCATGAACAGGATGAAGGCGACGATCAGGCCGATGGCCAGCATCCCGATCAGGATGCGGTCATAGGGCATGATGATGCGGAAGTCCCAGTTGAAGACCCCGTTGACCACCTTGGGCACGCCGCGCTGCTTTTCGCCGAACAGCAGCAGGATCACCGCATCCAGGAAGAAGGCGATCCCCGCCGCCAGCAGCATGGTGGATTCGTCGCGCTTGGAGCGGCGGATGACGGGGCGGAACAGGAACCGCTCGATCAGCCCGCCCAGCACCGCCAGCACCAGGGCCGAGGCGACCAGCCCGACGATGAACGGCATCCCCAGCTGCGCCACGACGGTGTAGCAGACGAAGCCGCCCAGGACATACATCTGCCCATGCGTGTCAACGGCGGAGTAAAACCCGGC
>NZ_VCBQ01000043.1:0-41250 GCF_006386455.1 Paracoccus sp. FO-3
GCCGGGCCGATGCCCATGATGCGCGGCTCGACCCCCGCCGCCGCCATGGCGACGATGCGCGCCTTGGGCGTCAGGCCGTGCCGTTCCGCCGCCTCGCCGGACAGGATCGCCAGCGCCGCGGCGCCGTCGTTCACGCCCGAGGCATTGCCCGCCGTCACCGACAGATCGGGGCCGTTCACGCCCTTGAGCCGGGCCAGCGTCTCGGCCGTGGTGCCGGGGCGCGGATGCTCGTCGGTGTCGAAGACCACCGGCTCGCCCTTTTTCTGCGGGATGGTGACGGGCACGATCTCGTCGGCAAAGACGCCGGCCTGCTGCGCCGCTTCCCAGCGGGCCTGGCTGCGCGCGGCAAAGGCGTCCTGGTCGGCGCGGCTGACGGCGAAATCGGCGGCGACGTTGTCGGCGGTCTGCGGCATCGAGTCGATGCCGAACCGCGCCTTCATCGCCGGGTTGACGAAGCGCCAGCCGATGGTGGTGTCATAGACCGCATTGGCGCGGGAAAAGGCGCTTTCCGCCTTGGGCATCACGAAGGGGGCGCGGGTCATGCTTTCGACGCCGCCGGCGATGACGAAATCGCAATCGCCCGCCTTGATCGCGCGGGCCGCCATGCCGACCGCATCCATCCCCGAGCCGCAAAGCCGGTTCACCGTGGTCCCCGGCACCGCAACGGGCATGCCCGCCAGCAGCACCGCCATGCGGCCCACGTTGCGGTTGTCCTCGCCCGCCTGGTTGGCGCAGCCATAGATCAGGTCGTCGACCGCAGCCCAGTCCACGCCGGGGTTGCGCTCCATCAGCGCCTTCAGCGGCACTGCCGCCAGGTCGTCCGCCCGGACCGAGGCCAGCGCCCCGCCATAGCGGCCAATCGGCGTGCGCACCGCGTCACAGATGAAGGCGTCCTGCATGCTCTCTCCCATTTTCAAGACGAAAGACCGGCGATTCTCCAATTCGCCGACCGATTGGTCAGTTTATACATGGCCAAACATCACAAAGAAAGAAAATTCTTCGCACGTCGTGTAATGTCTGGCGGCATGCGAAAAAGATAATTTTAATTCAGCCGGTTATCCTGCACAGATCGGCCAGTCTCTCTTCGCTCTGGGCGGTTTTCTCGGGCAGGAAGCCGTCGCCGCCCTCGAAATGCGCCCCGATCCAGCGTTCCGCCGCCGGGGAAAGCTGGCAATAGAGGCGGCGGAACAGCGCCCGCGCCTCGTGCCCCTGCCAGTCTGGCGGCAGGGCGGCCTGCGGCAGGCGCGGGTCGCGCAGCAGCACGCCGCGATAGTCATGCACCAAAAGCAGCCGGGCGATCAGCGCCATCTCGTCGGACAGCGCCGCGCCCGCCTCGGCCAGGGGCGCAAACCGTGCCAGCATGTCGAGATAACGCTGATGCAGCGCCGAGAGATCCCAGAACTGCCCGATCCGGCCAAGCGCCGGCGGGTCCGGGGCGTGAAAGACCAGCGCGCCTTCCGGCACCGGCTGGCCGCGGTCGGGCCGGATGAAGACCGCCCCGCCCATATGGCCCATGCGCTGGTGGCGGGCCTCGTCCTCGGTCAGCTCCGGGGCGTGCAGGATCTGCCAGCCCCGCGCCGGCACCTCGGCCTTGTAGAGCAGCCCCGCCGCCTGGTCGAATTCCCGCTGGGCCGAGGCGTCCAGCCGGTAATAGCTGTGCCGCCCCAGCCGCTCGCCGCGCAGCCGATGCGCCGCGACCAGGCGCGAGACGGCGGTGCGCACCAGCGATTCGCTGATGCCGACCCGCTCGCAGACCTCGATCAGCGTGCCGGTCCACAGTACGCCGCCGCGCGGCACCACCACGTCGCCATAGACGGTGACGATGAACGCGGCCGAACGCAGCGCCATTCCCTGCAATATTCCGTCGATCAGCCCGCGCTCGGCCATTCCGCCCCGCCGCATGTTTCCCCGCTGCCTGCAACCGCCGCCATAGAAGCCCGGAAAGCGGTCATGTGCAACGCGGCTTGCCCCTCGGGCGCGGAGATGCCGGCCACCTGTCGCGATGGCCGGCGGGTTCTCAGCGCGGAACGGCGATGGTTTCGCGCGACACGGCGGCCGCCTCGACCTCGTCGCGGGTCAGCGCCTGCGGGCGGCAGTCGAAGCCCTCGTAAAGCGCCAGCTGGTCCTCGTAATGCGGCGAGGCCTCGCCCGAGGGGCTGATGAACCCGCTCTGGCCCGGAGGGGTCACGGCGCAGAACTCGGCCCTGCCGTCGCGGAAGGTGATCCGGTTGTTCTCGGTGCCGCGGTTCATCGCGGTGCCAATGGCGCGGACCTCGTCCTCGCCGGCCTGCGGGATACCCAGGTAGTTGCTGGTCTCGAACACATGCTGCTTGATCTCGATGCGCCAGTCCGCGGGCTCCTGGCTGCCGAACCTGTCGGCCAGCTGCGCAGCCGCCTTGTCGAGCGAGGCGAGGATGATCTCGTTGCGGCCGGCCTCGTCGGCGCCGTTGAAGAAATCATGGGTCTGCGGCACGCCGGCCCGCTCGGCCAGCAGCGCGTTGTGCAGCATCTGCGCGGCGCGCGAGATGCGGTTGTAAAGGATCGCCGGCGGGATCGCCGGGCTGTCGTCGCGCAGCACGTCCTCGACCATCACGTCCAGCCAGGTCTGGAACAGCCCCACCGCCGGGGTGGCGGCGCGGCCGTCCTCGGCCCGGATCTGCTGCCCGTCCCAGTTGCGCAGGATCTCGACCAGTTCGGCGCGCTGGCTTTGCGGGTCGATGCCCTCGGCCGCATCGAGGATGAAGGGCAGGAAATAACGGGCATTGATGTCGAGGAAGCTGATCTCGCGGTTGATGTTCCAGATTTCCTCGGGGGTCAGCTTGTCCTTGGCGTCGAGCCGCGCGGTGATCTCGACCACCCGGTCGGCGCTGCCCCAGGGCGTGGCCTCGAAATTCGCGGCGTCCCCCTTGGCCGAGCGGTTGTTCCAGTTCGCGATCCAGCCCTGGCTGGGGTTATAGGCCTTGGGCGCATCGGCAAAGGGCCGCAGGCCCTGCCAGTCGTCCTTGCCCGGCTGGGCCGGCAGGCGCTGGTCGTGGCCTTCGGCGCGGACCGGGACATGGCCGGGCGAGACATAGCCGATATTCCCGTCCCGGTCGGCGTAATACCAGTTGATCGTGGTCGCGACCCTTTCCGCCTGGTCCAGCCATTCCTGGTAATTCTGCGCCTTGGTCGAGTTCACCCAGGCCATGAGCGTCGAGATCTCCTGCCCCTTCCAGGCGCGGTTGAAGGCATAGGCGGTCGCCGTCTCGGGGTCGATCTGGCCGACCACGCCGTAATCGCTTTCCCAGACCGTGGTCTCGACCTCGGGCTGGCCCTTGACGCGGAAGGTCTCGCGGCGCGCCGTCATCTCCTTCCAGCCGTCGCCGGCGCGGTATTGCCGCGGGTTCTCGGGGTTCAGCTCCAGCCGGTAGTAGTCGTTCACGTCGCGCGGCCCGGCCGTAGCGCCCCAGGCGATGGTGCCATTGGTGCCGAAGAGGACATTGGGAACCGCAAAGGGCGTGTTGCCGGTCAGGTCGAACCCGGCGCCATGCAAGCCGATGCTGAAGACATAGGACGGATTGAAATTGCCGAATTGCGGGCCGTTGATCAGGATGGTGCTGCCGTCGGTGGTCTTTTGCGGCCCGGCGATCCACAGGTTGCTGGCGCGCGGGCGCCCATCGTCGCCGGGCAGGTCCGGCGCGTTCAGCAGCGCGGCAAAGCGGCTGGCCGAAGGCGGGGTCAGCGCGGCCTTGCGCTGGTATTGCTCGCCCTCGGGCACGGTGGTCGGGGCCAGCGGGTCTTCGTCCCAGAACATCTGGTCGAAAAGCGCGCGTGCCTGTTCGGCGCCGAATTGCGCCTCCAGCTCGGCCAGCGTCCTGGCATTGGCCAGTTCGGAGCTGTAGCCCGAAAAGCGGCCGGCCATGGTCCCGACATAGATCATCGCCACGTCGAATTCGGTCCAGCGGCGGGGCTTGAAGCCGAAATCGTTGAACTGCTTGGGCATCAGCCCGGCCGGTTCGGCCAGAACCCGGTCCACCCACAGGTTGAAGCCCGCCGCATAGCCACGCAGGATGTCGCGCTCTTCCGGCGCCAGCGCCTCGATCTGGCGGCGGATCTCGGCATGGTCGAACATGGCGCGGGTCTGGATGTCGAAGGGCAGCCGCTCGATGCCCAGCACCTCGGCCACCTCGCCCAGGACCGAGCGCCGCGCCATCTCCATCTGGAACAGCCGGTCCTGCGCCACGCTGTAGCCGAAGCCCGCGTAAAGCCCATGCACGTCGTCGGCATAGACATGCGGCACGCCCCAGCTGTCGCGGATGATCTCGACCTTGGTGTCGGCCAGCGCCGGGCAGGCCAGAAGGGCAGAAAGGCCAGCCGACAGCAGCAGGCGGCCAAGCGAAGACCTGAGCATGTGATTCTCCTCCGGGTGCAAGCGCCTCCTCCGGCGCATCGCCATGGTTATATTTAACCGTTCGGTCGGTCAATTATTGAAGGCACCCATCCGCCGGCGGCCGCCCTGCGCCGGCGGATGGGCCGAGGATCGCCGCGTTCACGCGATTGTCAGCCCCAACGGGCGCGGGCTGGCCGATCATAGTGGGGCGGCCCCATCCGCCGCGACGCAGTCCCGACCCACATCCCAAGGAGGTCCGACATGCAGATCCGAGCCCGCACCCTTTCCTCCGCCATGCTTGCCGCCGCGCTGGCGCTAGGCACCATGCCCGCGCTGGCGCATCACGGCTGGTCCTGGGCCGAGGGGGAACAGACGACGCTCGAGGGAACCGTCGAGAGCGTCTCGATGAACCCGCCCCATCCCACGCTTCAGGTCCGCGACGCCCAGGGCACCGTCTGGCAGGTCGACCTGGGCAATCCCAACCAGACCGCCCGCTCGGGCTTTACCGCCGACACGGCAGAGCCGGGCGATGCGATCACGGTGATCGGCAATCGCAACCAGGATCAAAGCGCGCATATGAAGGCCGTCCGCATCGTGATCGACGGGCAGAACTACGACATGTATCCCGAGCGCATCCAGGCGGACTGAGCCGTGCAGGAACTCGCGGCCTGGGCCGAGGGCACCGCGCTTGCCGCGGTGCTGCGCCGGTCGGGCCATCTCTACATGGTGGTGAACGCCACGCATATCCTGGGCATCGCGCTGCTGCTGGGCGCGATCGTTCCGCTGGACCTGCGCCTTGTCGGGATCGTCCGCGGCGGGGCGCTGCGGGTGCTGGCGCCCTTCCTGTCCCGCGCGGCGGGGGCCGGGCTTGCCATCGCCCTTGCGACCGGCCCGGTGCTGTGGTCGGTCTCGGCCCGCGACTATCTGGCCAATGCCGCCTTTCGCTGGAAGATCGCGCTGATCGGCCTTGGCCTTGCGGTCGTCGCCCTGCAACATGCCGGCAAGGGCTGGCAACAGGCGGTCGAGACCGGGGTGCCCGGCCCGGATGCGCGCATCCTGGCGGCGCTTTCGCTGGCGATCTGGCTGTCGGTGCTGCTGGCGGGGCGCTGGATCGGCTTTCTGTGACGCCCCGCGCACCGCTGCATCGGAAATCCTGAGACGCTGGCAAGGGAATGGCGATTTTTTGCGGCGCCGCGGCGTCGCTAGTCTTGGGCAAACGGCCAGGACGACGAGCTGCCCATGACCCAGATCCCCTCCTCCCATCCGTTCCGCCCGGAACTGGCGATCCTGCGCAGCGGCATCGCGGCGGGATCGGCGCTGCGGCGGGGCGTCGTCGTGCTGGGAAATTTCGACGGCTTCCACCGCGGCCACCAGTTCCTGATCCGCTCGGCCCGCCGGATCGCGGCGGATGGCCGCGCGGTCGGCGTCATGTCGGTCGAGCCCCATCCGCGCCAGGTGTTTTCCCCCGAGGCCGCGCCCTTTCGCCTGGCCCTGCCCGAGCAGAAGCACCGGACGGCGCGGCGCATCGGGCTGGACTACCTGTTCGAGCCGGTCTTCGACCGCGCCTTTGCCGGCATGACGCCCTGCGCGTTCATCGACGAGGTGCTGTGCCGGCGGCTGGGGGTTTCGCATGTCGTGGTCGGCGCGGATTTCCATTTCGGCGCGAAACGCGCCGGCACCACCCGGACCCTGGCGCAGGAATGCACCGCGCGCGGCATCGGCGTCACGGTGCTGCCGTTGCAGGGCGGCTTTTCCTCGACCGCGGCGCGCCAGGCGATCCTGGCCGGCGACATGCGGCAGGCACGGCGCTGCCTCGGCCGCCCGTGGGAAGGCGTGCTGGATGCCGGCCGGCTTGCACCCGACCAGATCCGCCCGCCGGCGGGGCGCTATCTGGTCCGAACCCAGCGGTCCGCGCAGGCAGGGCCGGTCCGGCTGGACGCGGACGGCCGCATCCTGTCCCCCGAAAGCCTGCCGCGCCGGATCGAATTCCTGGATCGGCACGACTGATCCGCCTTGCCCGAAAAAAAAGGAGCCCCATGGACCTGCCCCTGCACCTGCCGGCCAGCACCTATCGCACCATGCCGTGGAAGAACGGCACCGGCGCCACCGACGAGATCTGGCTCTGGCCGCCCCGCAGCGACCGCGACGCCTTTTCGATCCGCATCTCGCGCGCGCCGATCCTGGCGGATGGCGGCTTTTCCGCCTTTGCCGGCGCCGACCGGGTCATCACGCTGATCGAGGGCGCGGGGCTGGTGCTGGATTTCGGCCATCGCCGCGAACATCTGGCGCCGCTCGCCCCGTTCCGCTTCGACACCGGCCTGGCGCCCCAGGGGCGGCCGGTCGGCGGTCCGGTCCGGGTCTTCAACGTCATGGCCGATCGCAACGACTGGACCATCCCCGATGCCGCGGTGCTTGAGAAGGGAACGGCGGAGGCGACCGGCCTGACCGTCCTCTTCGCGCTGGAAGCCCAGCAGGCCAGGACCGGCGGCCGCCTGCACGACTTGGCCTGTCAGGATACGCTGATCTGCGGGCCGGGGCCGCTGCGGCGCGGCGGGCGGGCGCTGGTCGTCACCCTGGCGCCTGCGGGCTGACGCGTGGCGGCCGTCAGGCCCGCGCAAATTTCTCGCGGCATTTCTGGGCGAAACGCTGGGCGGCGCTGGACAGCGCATGCCCCTTGCGCCAAGCCAGCACGATCTGCGACAGCGCATGATCGCCCGCCAGCGGCAGCGCCACCAGCGGCAGCCCGTCATAGCTCATGCTCGATGCGGGCTTGGTGCAAAGCAGCGTATAGCCCAGCCCATGCGCGACCATGCCCCGCACCATCTCGAACGAGGCCGAGCGATGCGCGATCAGCGGCTCGACCCCCTGCGCCTCGAGGATGCCGGTGAAATAGGCGCTGGAGGGCGGCGCATCCAGAAGCACCATCGGCTCGGCCGCCAGCTCGGTCGGCAGGATCTCGGCCTGCCGGGCCATGGGATGATCCTCGGCCATCAGCACATAGGGCTTCAGCACGCTCAGCGCCTGCCAGTCGAAACGCTCGTCCAGGTCGTTGTCGTAGATCACCGCGATCTCGGTCTCGCCCGAGACCAGGCTTTCGGTCAGCCGGCGCTGGTCCCCTTCCAGCAGCTCGATGTCGAGCCCGCCCAGCTGCCGGATCAGCGAGGGCATCAGGAACGGCCCGAAGGTGTGGAAGCAGCCGACCTTCAGCTTGATCCCTTCGCCGTTCAGCACGCCCCGCATGCTGCGCGGCGCCTCGATCCGGCGCGACGAGCCATAGGAGCGGTTGGCATAGATCAGCGGCGAGCCGAGCCGCGCGCTATGCGTGTCCTCGACGCCGCACAGCAGGACGTGATGCGTGCCCACCCGCTCGGCCGACAGCACCCGGCATTCGAAGGCGACCAGCGGGTCGGCGACGCGGGGCGTGCCATTGGCCAGCACCACCCAGTCGGTGCATTCGAACTTGTCGCCCAGCTCGTCCTTGAAGCGGCCGGCGAAGGCTTCCGAGATATAGGACTGGTCCTCGCGCAGCACGTTCACGCAAAGAACGCCGTTCTCGATGATCTTCGGCGCCGCCGGGCTGAGGTGATGCACGCAGATTAGCAGCGTCGGCGCCTCGCCATCGGCCGAGACCGAGGCCATGGCCGAAACCGTGACGCCCGCCCTGCCCGCCGGCCCGTCGGTGGTCACGACATTCACCGTGCAGGCGGCATGGCTCATCCCGGCGACGAAACGGTCGCGCAGCGGGATCTGGGGCATCTGCGGGTCGGCATTCATGGCTGCTTTCCTTGCGTGGGGTTCGTTCCGATTGTCCTGAATGCAGATTGCCGGCTTTTGCCGTCGGGCCAAAATCGTGTTTTCCGCAGCTCTGCCTCAGGAAGATTGATGGGCCGGATGATCGGGGCCGCATTCGGTCTGCCCGGCCGGCAGCATGCCCGGCAGGGCGCCGTCGCGGATCACCTCGCGGCAATAGTCGACAAAGGCCTCGGCCGCGCGCGACCGGCGCAGCTCGGTCAGGGAGGCGATGCCGAAGGCGATGGATTGCGAGACGTCCTCGATCGGCAGATAGACCAGCGGCAGCCCGTTCTCGGCGTGGCGGTTGGCAGGCCGGACGGTCATCATGCTGTAGCCGATGCCCGCCGCGACATAGGAACGCAGCGAGGCGGTGGACGAGGTCTCCATCACGATCCGGGGGGTGCCGCCGATCTTGCGGAACATGCCCAGGAAGTAGTCGCGCGTCAGCGGCGGGTCCAGCAGGACGAAGGGGTCGTCGATCAGCTCGGCCAGCCGGATCGACCGGCGCCCCGCCATGCGATGCCCGGCCCCGACGATGACATAGGTCCTGAGCCGCGCCAGCTCGATGAACGAGACATCCGGCGGCAGGTTCAGGTCATAGGTCAGCGCCAGGTCGATCCGCGCCAGCCGCAGCTTTTCCAAGAGATCGACCTCGCTGCCCTCGGTCATGGTCATCTGCACCGCCTCGTAGCGGCCCGAGAAGCCGGTCCAGAGTTCCGGCGCGATCAGCGGCGCGAAGGTGAAGAAGGTGCCGACATTCAGCGTCCCCGCGACATGGTCGTTCACGTCGCTGGCCACGTCGTAAAGCTCCGAGGCGGCGCGCAGCGATTCCTTGGCCGCGCGCAGCAGCCGGGTGCCCGCGGGGGTCAGCGACAGGCCCTGCGCGTGATGGCGCACGAAAAGCTGCACGTTCAGCTCGGTCTCCAGATGCGCGATGGCGGCCGAGATCGAGGGCTGCGAGATATTGACCTGCTCGGCGGCCTTCGTGACCGACAGCGTCTCGCCCGCCGCGATGAAATAGCTGAGTTGCCTGAGCGTGAATCGCATCGTCTTCGTCCCCTGTCATGCGCGCAAAGTGGCAACATTCTTTCCGCGCTGACCCGCCGAAAGGGAAGCTAGTTCTTGGGTCAGGCCGCCGGCCCCTCCAGCGCGTCGAGCAGGCGCGACAGCATCCGGTCGCAGGCCGACAGCTGTTCGGCGGCAATGAATTCGTCGGGCTTGTGGCCCTGTTCCATGAAGCCCGGCCCGCAGATCGCCGTGGACATGCCCAGGCCCTGATGGAACAGCCCGCCCTCGGTCCCGAAGGCGACCTTGATCGCCGGCCCGTCCTGGCCGGTGATGCGGCGCAGCAGCCGGACCGCGGCGGCATCCTCGGGTGCATCAAGGCCCGGATAGGCCGAGACCGTCTCGATCTCGATCCGTGCCTCGGGGAAACGGGCGCGATGCGGGGCGGCAATGGCCTCGGCATCGCCGGCGATGGCGGCCAGGATCGCGGCGGGGTCGTCGGCGACGATGTTGCGGATCTCGAAGTCGATCTCGCAGCGGTTCGGCACGATGTTCAGCGCCGTGCCGCCCTGCATGAGGCCGGCATGGATGGTGGAAAAGGGAATGTCATAGGCCGGGTCGCGGGCGCCGGCTCGGACCAGTTCCTGCTGCCGGGCCTGAAGGCTGGCGATGAAGGCCGCGCCCAGGTGCAAGGCGTTCAGCGCGTTCGGGGCCAGCGCCGAGTGGCCCTCGCGGCCATGGCAGCAGGCGCGGCAGGCGAGCTTGCCCTTGTGGCCGGTGGCGATGCGCATGCCGGTCGGCTCGCCCACGATGCAAAGCGCCGGGCGGTCGGGACGCGCGGCCAGCGCCTCGATCATGCCGCGCACGCCCATGCAGCCGATCTCCTCGTCATAGGACAGCGCCAGGTGCAGCGGCCTGCGCAGCTCGCGCCGGGCGGCGCGGATCGCGGCTTGGATGGCGGCGGCGACGAAGCCCTTCATGTCCGCCGTGCCGCGCCCGTAATAGCGCCCGTCCCGCTCGGTCAGGGCAAAGGGATCGACGCTCCAGTCCTGGCCGGCCACCGGCACCACGTCGGTATGGCCCGACAGCACCACGCCCCCCGGCCCCTCGGGACCGATGGTCGCCCAGAGATTGGCGCGGCTGCCATCGGCATGGGCGAAGCGTTCGACGCGCACGCCCGCCGGCACCAGCAGCCCCTCGACATAATCCAGCAGGTCGAGGTTCGGGCGGCGGGACAGCGTCTCATAGGCAACCAGCCGGCGCAGGATGTCGACGGTCGAGGGGATCGCGGTCATGGAAATCCTTGTCGCAAGGACGGGGGGCGGAACGGGCCGCCCCCGCGTCGGGGGGATCATTCGTCGCCGGGCACGCCATAGCTCGGCGCGGCGTCGGGGTTCAGCGCACGGGTCACATAGGCGTCCATCTCAAGCCGCCAGCGTTCCCACAGGGCGGCGCAATCCTCGATGGGATCGCCCTCGCTCCAGTCGATGCGCAGGTCGGCGATGGGCCAGCTGACCTTGTCCACGATCAGCATGCCCATGGAATGCACCGGCCCCTCTTCGCCGCCGGCGGCGACCGAGGCGCGCATGCCCGCCAGCAGCCGGTCGCCCAGGTGCCGGCCCCTGGCCGCCATGAAGGCATCGACCATCTTCTGCGGGATCCCGGCCGAGCAAAGCAGGTTGCCCGCCGCCGCCACGCCCTCGCCATGGGCGATGCCATGCGTGCCCAGCGTCCGGGCGCCGGAACGCCCGGCGGTGCGGCCCGCCGCATCGACCAGCGCCAGCTGGCGGTATTCGACATGCGGCGCCCCGGCCACCAGCCGCTCCAGCGCCTCGGCCGCCGAAAGCCCCTGCGCCATCAGGTCCAGCCCCTTGGGCCCCAGGCTCGGGTCGGTGACGTTCTGGGTCGCGACCACCCCCACGCCCGCCCGCGCATGGGCGCAACGCGCCGCCACGCAGGGCGAGGAGGAGGAGACGGCGATGCCGAACATGCCGGTCTCGGGGCAGCGGGCGGAGATCGAGAAGGTCATGCCGGCCTCATGCGTCCGGGATGACGGCGGTGGCCTCGATCTCGACCACCCATTCGGGCCGGGCCAGCGCCGGGACCACGATCCCGGTCGAGCAGGGATGCACGCCCTGCAGGTGCCGGCCCATTTCCTGATAGACCGCCTCGCGATAGCGGATGTCGGTCACATAGACGACGATGCGGCAGATATGCTCCATCCGCGATCCCGCTTCTTCCAGCAGCATCCGGATGTTTTCCATGGTCTTGCGGGTCTGCATCGCCGGGTCGCCGACATGCAGGCATTCGCGGGTCTCCAGGTCCTGCGAAACCTGGCCGCGCAGGAAGACCATGGTGCCGCGGGCGACGACGCCCTGGCTCAGGTCGTTGTCCAGCTTCTGCTCGGGATAGGTCTCCCTGGTGTTGAAGGGGCGGATGCGGTGATGGATGGTCATGGTTTCTGCTCCGGTCGGTCAGTGTTTCGTGCCCCAGACCTGATCGGACAGGCCCGCGGATTTGTGGGTGAAGCGCAGCGCCTCGTTCCAGTCGAAGTTGCGATAGACCGCAGCCAGATGGGCGAAGGGCGGGGATTGCGCGAAAAGCTGGAAGGTCAGCCGGTGGCCGGCATAGTCCGAGTTCAGCAGGTCGCGCGCATAGGCCAGCAGCTTGCGGCGATCCTCGCTGCCCCAGTTCTCGTTCAGGGTGTAGAACTTGTCGAGCCAGGGCGCGGTCTCGGGGTCGTCGAAGCAGGCGGCGTCCGGGGTGATGCAGATCTGGCCGCCGCAAAGCTCGCGCGCCAGGTGCATCATGTGATGCAGCTGCGAACAGGCCAGCACGCGGCCGGTCATCAGCAGCGACTGGTTCGGCATCAAGAGCCCGCCGGGGCTTTCCTCGGCCTCGGCGATGGCCGCGGTCAGGTGGGCGTTGATCCCCTCGCGATAGCAGGCCAGCGTCGCCAGCTTTTCCTGCACGGCCGGCTGATGCTCCAGCCCGGTCTGGCGCACGTTCCACAGCGCCGCACCGATCAGCAGGTCGGCAAGCTTCAGGTTGCGCTGCACGAAGGCGAAGGCGGAATAGCGGTGCAGCGTCGCGCGGATGAAGGTCGCGGCCTTGGTATGCTGGTAGAACAGCACGTTTTCCCACGGGATCAGCACGTCGTCGTAGATCACCAGCGTCTCGACCTCGTCGAAGCGGTTCGACAGCGGATAGTCCCTGGCCGGCGCGCGGCCGGCAAAGCCGGTGCGGGCGATGAAGCGCAGGTTGGGCGAGGAAAAGTCGCACACGAAGCCCACCGCGTAATCCGACATCGCCTCGTTGCCCCAGTTGGCGATGGTCGGCTTGGTGAAGGCCTGGTTGGCATAGGCGGCGGCGGTCTCGTATTTCGCGCCGCGCACGACGATGCCGGCGTCGGTTTCCCTGACCACATGCAGCAGCATGTCAGGATCCTGGTCCTGCGGCCGCTTGGAGCGGTCCCCCTTGGGGTCAGTATTGGCCGAGACGTGGAAGGGGTCGGTCATGATGACGCGGTGGATGTGGTTGCGGATGTTCTCCGAAAAGCGCGGGTCCACCTCGTTCAGGATGTCCTGGCCGTCGAAGAGCGACCACATCTCGCCCGCCGTCTCGTCGCCGACGCGGGTGACGATGCCGCCGACCTCTTCCAGCACCGCATTGGTGGCGGCGCGCTTGGCGTGCCAGTCCTCGCGGGTGAAGGGCAGCTTGAGACCGACCGAGAAACGCTCGCCGTTCTCCTCGTAGCTCATCAGGTCGCGCGTGGCCTCGGCATGGGCCATGTCGTAGATATGCGCGCGGATGTCGACCAGCGGCTTGAACATCGGGTGCCGGGTGATGTCCTGCACGCGCTCGCCATTGATCCAGACGCGGCGGCCGTCGCGGATGGAGTCGCGATACTGTTCTCCGGTTCTTAGCATGATTTCCTCGGGATTGGCCTTTCGGCGGATGGGATTGGGCCGGGCGCGCGGGCCCTCGGCGGATCGGGCAGACCTCTCCCGTCCCTTGCGAGCGGGCGCGCAGGGGCGGGATCGGCCGGCGGGGATGGGTCGGTCAGCGGGCGTCAGGACTTGGCATAGGTGGTCCAGGCGCCGTCCTTGACGGTCTTGAGCTCGATGGCGATCGGGGTCTGGGTCTGGCCATTGGCGTCGAAGGTGATCTGGCCGGTGGCGCCGTCATGCTGGATGGCGCGGATCGCCTCGGCCAGCCCGGCCTTGTCCTCGACCCCGGCCTCGTTGATCGCCTGGATGATGATGTTCGCGGCGTCGAAGGCGTATTTCGTATAGGGGCTCATCGGCTCGGCAAAGCCCCTGGCCTGGTAGTCGGCCTCCATCCTGGCCAGCTTCGGCGTCTGCGAGGCCACCGGATAGGAGACGATGGTGTTCGCGGCCGCGTCGCCCGCCACCGCGATGAATTCCGGGTCGTAGAAGCCCGAGATGCCCAGCATCGGCTTGTCGAGCCCCACCTCCTTCATCTGCCGGGCCAGGATGCCGGCCTCGGTGATGACGCCGCCGAAATAGACCGCATCGACCTGCTTGCCCCTCAGCGAGGTCAGGACGGTGCGGAAATCGGTCGAGCCCACCGGCAGCAGGTCGGTCGAGACCACCTCGCCGCCCGCCGCGGGGACGAATTCGGCAATCGCCTCGGCGTTCGACTTGCCGTAGTCCGAGGTGTCGGCGATGACGGCGATGCGCTTGGCGCCCAGTTCCCTGACCATCCATTCCGCAAGCGGCTGGTTCTCGGTCAGAAGCGTCGGGGTGACGCGCGTCACCTCGGGCAGGTTCTGTTCGGTGATCGCCGGCGAGATCGCGCCCCAGATCACCAGCGGCGTCTGGAAGCGGGCAAAGACCGGCATGGTCGCCAGCGCCACGGGCGAGTTCCAGTGCCCGGTCGCGGCCACCAGGTCGGGATCGTTCACCAGCTTCATCGCCGCGCCGACGCCGGTCTGCGGGTCCGAGGCGTCGTCCAGCACCACCGGCTCGATCTCATACTTGCCGGCGGGGTCGGCATTTGCCTGCTCGATGGCCAGCAGGAAGCCGTTCCGGGCGCCCAGGCCCTGCTGGGCGTTGCCGCCCGACAGCGGGCCCATGAAGCCGATCTTGATCTTGGCCTTCTCGGCGAAGGCGGGGGCGGCGAAGACCGCCGTCGAAAGCACGAGACCGGCCAGAACGGCGCGGCGGGTGGTGGGGATGAAAGCCATGGACCTCTCCTGTCGAAGCGGAAGTTTCCGCGGTCGCGTTTGCGTTGGGATCTGCCGCGTTGCCCGGCCGGGCGCCCTTGCCGGGCGCTGGTCTGCCGGCCTCGCGGCTTGTTGTCGCACCCCGAACATCGACCGATTTCCGCCCGGCTGAGAAGTCGCATTAACTGAACCAGTGCCTCAAAAAATACGAAGCATCCGGCCCAGCATTTCATTTGCCTGACGGGCGATCCCGCCGTCATCTTCGTCGGAAAAACCAATCCAACGCATCAACACGGGAGGACGACATGGAAAGTCTGATCCTCCAGCACCTGCTTAACTGGCTGGTTCTGGGAAGTATTTACGCGCTGGTGGCGCTGGGGTTCAGCCTGCTCTTCGGGCTGCTCAACGTCATCCATTTCTCGCATGGCGACGTGTCGATGATCGCCCCCTTCGTGGCGCTTGGCAGCCTGCAGGCGATCTTCGGCATCACCGGAGGCGCCATGGGCGTCCTGCCCATCCTGGCGGCGCTGGCCATCGCAATCCTGGTCACGGGGCTGATCGGCATCGGCGCGGACAAGCTGGTGATCTCGCGCTTTCGCCGCTCGCCGGCGATGATGGCGCTGGTGGCCACCGTGGCCCTGGGCACGGTGATCCGCGAGCTGATCCGAGGCTTCTATCCGCAGGGCTCGAACCCCAAGGCGTTCCCGGCCATCGCCCAGGGCTTCCTGGAGATCGGCCCGCTGCGCCTGCCCGCCCAGCCGGTGCTGATCGTCGGCACGACCGTGCTGGTCGTGGCGCTGATGTATGGGTTGATGCAGAAGACGCCCATCGGCACCCGCATCCGCGCCGTGGCCGAGGATGCGGCGACCGCGCGGCTGATGGGGATCACGCCCTCGCGCATCTTCGCCTTCACCTTCTTCCTCGCCTCGGCGGCGGGGGCGCTGGGGGCGCTGTTCTTTGCCAGCCATGCCGGGGTGGTGCGATTCGACTTCGGCGTGCAGCTGGGGCTGATCGGCTTTTCCGCCGCGGTGATCGGCGGGCTGGGTTCGATGACCGGGGCGATCCTCGGCGCGCTGGCAATCGCCGGGATCGAAAGCATCGTGCAGGCCAACATCGCCGACGGCGCCTCATACCGCCTCGTCTTCGCCTTCCTGCTCGTCATCCTGATGCTGTGCCTGCGGCCTTCGGGCCTGCTGGGCAAGCCCGTCTTCGAAAAGGTCTGAGCCGATGTCCACGACCCTGACCAATATCCACAGCCGCACGGCCCTGCCCGCCAGCCTGATCGTCGCCGCGACCGAGATCGGCGGCGCGATCCTGCTGGGCGCCTTTCTGCTGGCGGAATCGACGCCGCTGGTGGTGGCGCTGCTGGCGGTGATGGGCGCGCTGTTCGCGGCCCTGCAGTATCGCCCGCAGATCGAGGAGGTGATCGTCGCCGCCTTCCACGACGCGCGCGGGCTGGCCACGGCGCTGGCCGTCGCCATCGTGCTGATCTACCCGTTCTTCCTGGGCGGCAACACCTATGCGCTGCACCTGCTGATCGTCTCGCTGCTTTATTCGGTGCTGGCCCTGGCGCTGAACTTCCAGCTCGGCTCGGCCAATATCCCGAACTTCGCCACCGGCGCGACCTATGGCATCGGCGCCTATACCTCGGCGCTGCTGGCGATCCATCTCGGCTGGAGCTTCTGGGCGACGCTGCCCGCCGCCGCCATCGTCGCCACCGTCTTCGGCTTCCTGCTGGGCATCCCGTCGATGCGCACGCGCGACAGCTACCTGGCGCTGGTGACGATCGCCTTCGGCATCGTCATCCACCAGATGCTGAACAACCTCAGCTGGACCGGCGGCCCGAACGGCCTGGTCGGCATCCCGGCGCCCAGCCTGCTGGGCCATTCCTTCATGCGGCCCATCGAGCTTTTCGGCTTCCGGCTGCCGTCGCAGGCGAATTTCTACTATCTCTCGGCGGCGCTGCTGGGGCTGGCGATCCTGTCGGCCAAGCGGCTGCACGAAAGCCGCGTGGGCCTGGCCTGGAACGCGATTCGCGCCGACGAGCTGGCGGCGAAATGCCAGGGCATCAACGTGGTCTGGTACAAGATCCTGGCCTTCGGCGTGGACGCCTTCCTGGCCGCCTTCGCCGGCACGATCTATGCCTTCTACATCTCGTATATCTCGCCCGACAACTTCACCTTCCTGGTCTCGGTCACGATCATGACCATGGTGATCGTCGGCGGCATGGACAACACGCTGGGGGTGATCCTGGGCGCCTTCCTGCTGACCATGCTGCCCGAAAAGCTGCGGGTGTTTTCCGACTACCGCCTGCTGTTCGTCTCGGTCGTGGTGATCCTGTTCCTGATCCTGCGCCCCAAGGGGCTGTTCCCGCAACGCCAGCGCCATTACGGAGGCCAGCGATGACCACGCCGCTGCTGAAACTGAGCGGGCTCGGCATCCGCTTCGGCGGCCTCGTCGCCGTCGATGCCGTCGACCTGACCGTCGCCCCCTCGACCATCACCTGCATCATCGGCCCGAACGGGGCGGGGAAATCCACGCTGTTCAACCTGATTACCGGGATCTACCGCCCGACCTCGGGCACCGTGGCCTTGCAGGGCGACCCGATCACCGGCCTGCCCGCCCACAGGATCGCCGCGCGCGGCATCGCCCGCACCTTCCAGTCCTCGCGCCTGTTCGAGGACCTGTCGATCCTCGACAACGTCATCATCGGCATGCATGGCCGCACCCGCACCGGCGTGCTGACCGCGCTGCTGCGCCCGGCGAAGTCCCGGCGCGAGCTGGAGGCCTGCGCCGCCGAGGCCGAGACGATCCTGCGCGGCATCTCGGACGAGCTTTTCGCCCGCCGCTACCAGCCCGCCGGCATCCTGCCGCAGGCCGACCGGCGCCGGCTGGAGATCGCCAGGGCGCTGGCCTCGCATCCGAAGCTGATCCTGCTGGACGAGCCCTCGTCCGGCATGGACGACCGCGACACGGCGGCGCTGATGGCCGATATTCGCCGCGTCATGGCCGACAATCCCGGCCTGTCCTTCCTGATCATCGAGCACGACATGCGGCTGGTCGCCGAATTGCCCGACAATGTCGTGGTGATCGACTATGGCAAGAAGATCGCCGAGGGAGATTTCGCCACCGTGCGCCAGCTTCCCCGCGTGCAGCAAGCCTATCTCGGACAGAAGGCGGTCGAACATGCTTGAACTCAGCAACGTCAGCACCTCCTATGGTCCCGTCGCCATGCTGCGCGGGGTCAGCATGACCATCGGCAAGGGCGAACTGGTCTGCCTGCTCGGCCCGAACGGCGCCGGCAAGTCCACCACATTCAAGGCGCTGACCGGGCTTTTGCCGCTGGACGGCGGCGCGGTGCGGATGATGGGCCGCGACATCGCCCGGCTGGGCACCGAAAAGCTGGCCGCGCTCGGCGTCGGCTTCGTCCCCGAGGGGCGGCGGCTGTTCCCCTCGCTGACCGTGCGCGAAAACCTGAAGCTCGGCTACGACGCCTCGGGCTGCGCCATCCCCTTCGAGACCCGGCTGGAGCTGATCCACGACATGTTCCCGCGCATCCGCGAGCGGATGAACCAGCAGGCCAACACCATGTCCGGGGGCGAACAGGCCATGGTGGCGCTGGCGCGGGCGCTGATCGGCGATCCCGAGATGCTGGTGATGGACGAGCCCTCGCTGGGCCTGTCGCCCAAGCTGATCGACGAATATTTCGAGACCGTGGTCCGCATCCATGCCGAGGGCAAGACCGTGCTGCTGATCGAGCAGAATGCCGAGACCGCGCTGTCGATCTCGGACCGCGGCTATCTGCTGGTGCGCGGCCGGATCGCGGTCAGCGGCACCCGCGCCGAGATGCTGCGGGACGATACGATCCGGCACATGTACCTGTGACCGCCGGGACGGTTCGCCCCCCGCCGACCCTTCCCATGCAGGCCCCGGCCAAGGTGAATGCCTTGCAGCGCCGTCCCCCGGCGGGGCGGCGCTTCTTGCCGCGTCGCGGAAAGGCCGGGCCGGATCTTCGCCGCAGTAATCGGCGGGATCGGTGCCGCTCCGCGCGCGGATGCAACCCGCATGGATATAACCCAAGGGTATATTTCTGCGCGACCATGCGATGATATGGCCGCCTTCCCCAAGATAGAGTGCTGCCTCAGGACGCTTGCCGCAGGCGCCGGCCAGAGGAGGGCCGCGCCACCGCGACGGGATGCGGCGGATCATGGGAGGTTAGGCAATGCTCAACAGACGGACATTCATCGCCTCGGGCGCGGCGCTGGCGGGGCTGGGGCTGGCGCGCCCGGCGCTGGCGCAGCGCAAGGCGATCAGGATCGGCTATGTCAGCCCGCAGACCGGGCCGCTTTCGGCCTTTTCGGCCTCGGACGCCTTCACCGTCAGGCAGTTCCTGGCCGCCGCGCCCGGCCTTGGCCTGGACGTCGAGGTCATCGTCAAGGACAGCCAGTCCAACCCCAACCGCGCCGCCGAGGTGGCGCGCGAACTGATCAGCCGCGACGAGGTGAACCTGATCCTGGTGGCATCCACCCCCGAGACCACCAACCCGGTGTGCAGCGTGGCGGAATCCGAGGAGATCCCGGTGATCTCGACCGTGGCGCCCTGGCAGCCCTGGTTCATCGGCCAGCAGGGCAACCCGGCCGACCCGGAAAGCTGGCAGGAATTCGACTATGTCTATCACTTCTTCTGGGGGCTCGAGGACAATGTCCGCGTCTTCATGAACATGTGGGACGCCGTTCAGACCAACAAATCGGTCGGCGCGCTCTGGCCCAACGACAGCGACGGCAATGCCTGGTCCTCGGACGTGGGCATGCCGCCCGCGCTGGCCGAGGCCGGCTATCGGCTGACCGATCCGGGCCGCTACCAGAACCTGACCGACGATTTCAGCGCCCAGATCAACGCCTTTAAGCAGGCACAGGCCGAGATCCTGGTCGGCATCCCGATCCCGCCGGATTTCACCACCTTCTGGACCCAGGCCCGCCAGCAGGGCTACCGGCCCAAGCTGGTCTCGGTCGCCAAGGCGCTGCTGTTTCCCGAAAGCATCGCCGCGCTTGGCGAGCTGGGCGACAACCTGACCTGCGAGGTCTGGTGGTCGCCGCAGCACCCGTTCCGCTCGTCCCTGACCGGGCAAAGCGCGGGCGAGCTGGCCGCCGATTTCGAAACCGCGGCCAAGCGGCAATGGACCCAGCCCGCCGGCTTCGTCCATGCGCTGTTCGAGGTCGCCGCGGACGCCATCCGCCGCACGGACGACCCGACCGACGGCGATGCGCTGGCCGAATCCATCGCCGCCACCGACCTGCAGACCGTGGTCGGCCGCGTCGCCTGGGGGCAGCAGAACGTGCCCGAATTCGCCCGCAGGAACGTCGCCAAGACGCCGCTGGTCGGCGGGCAATGGCGCCGCAAGCAGGACGGCGGCTTCGATCTGGTGATCGTCGAGAACGCGCTGGCGCCCGAGATCCCGCTGGGCGACAGCATTCGGACCTTGGCGTGATGGCGCTGCTTTCGCTGCAATCCGTGTCGAAAAGCTTCGGCGCGCTGAAAGTCACCGACGATGTCAGCTTCGACCTGCAACCGGGCGAGGCGCTTGGCATCATCGGCCCCAACGGCGCCGGGAAATCGACGCTGTTCAACCTGATCACCGGCAACCTGCGGCCGGATTCCGGGCAGATCCTGCTGGACGGGCGCGATGTCAGCGGCGATTCGGTCATGGCGCGCTGCGCGGCGGGCATCGGCCGTTCGTTCCAGATCCCGCAGCCCTTCGGCCACCTGTCGGTCTATGAAAACCTGCTGGTCGCGGCGCGCTTCGGCGGCGGGCTTGCGGCGGCCGAGGCGCCGGGGTTCTGCATGGAGATCCTGCGCCGCACCGGGCTGGCCGGCGTGGCCGACAGTCCCGCCGGCGGCCTGCCGCTGCTCAGCCGCAAGCGGCTGGAGCTGGCGCGCGCCATGGCGACGCGGCCGCGGGTGCTGCTGCTCGACGAGATTGCCGGCGGGCTGACCGATGCCGAATGCGTCGAGCTGGTCGCCACCATCCGCGCCATCCATGCCGAGGGCACCGCCATCGTCTGGATCGAGCATGTGCTGCATGCGCTGAACAGCGTGGTCGGCCGGCTGATCGTGCTGAATTTCGGCCGGCTGCTGATGGTCGGCGACGTCAAAACGGTGATGAACTCGGCCGAGGTGCGCGAGATCTACCTGGGGGCCGAGGTATGAGCGAACCCATCCTGTCGGTTTCCGGCCTGACTGCGCATTACGGCGATTTCCAGGCGCTGTTCGGCGTCGACGTGGCGCTGGAGCAGGGCGAGGTCGTGGCCATCATCGGCGCCAACGGCGCCGGCAAGACCACCCTGATGCGGGCGATCACCGGCATCGCCCGCATCAGCGCCGGCCGCGTCCGGCTGGACGGGCGCGACATCACCGGCACCCCGGCGCCCGACATCCTGATGGCCGGCATTGCCATGGTTCCCGAGGGGCGGCGGCTCTTCCCCTCGCTCAGCGTCGAGGAAAACCTGCTGATCGGCGCCCATGCGCGCCGCATCCAGGGGCACTGGAACCTGGAAAGCGTCTATCGCCTGTTCCCCGTCCTGCGCGAGCGGCGCGACCATCCCGGCACGGCGCTGTCGGGCGGCCAGCAGCAGATGGTCGCCATCGGCCGGGCGCTGATGTCCAATCCGCGCGTGCTGCTGTGCGACGAGCTGAGCCTCGGCCTCGCCCCGGTGGTGATCCGCGAGATCTATGCCGCCTTCCCCGAGATCCGCGCCAGCGGCGCCTCGATCGTGGTGATCGAGCAGGACGTGAGCCAGGCGCTGAAGGTGGCCGATTACGTGCATTGCATGATGGAGGGCCGCATCACCCTGTCCGGCCGGCCGGCCGAGCTGTCGCGCGACGCGATCCACGACGCCTATTTCGGAGCGACCCACTGATGTTTTCGCTGGATACAATCGTGCAGGGCCTGCTGCTGGGCGGGCTATACGCGCTTTTCGCCGCCGGGCTCAGCCTGGTCTTCGGCATCATGCGGCTGGTGAACCTGGCGCATGGCGACCTGATCGTGCTGGGCGCCTATCTGATCCTCGGCCTGGGCACGGTGACGGGCATGAACCCCTTTGTCGCGGCGCTGATCGCCATGCCGCTGATGTTAGGCCTGGGATGGCTCTTGCAGACCCGCCTGCTGAATCGCGTGCTGGGCGAGGACATCCTGCCGCCGCTGCTGGTCACTTTCGGGCTTTCGGTGGTGATCCAGAACGGGCTGCTTGTCGCCTTTACCGCCGACAGCCGCAAGCTGGCGGCGGGGCCGGTCGAATCCGCCTCGGTCACGGTCGGGCAGGTGCATATGGGCGTGATGCCGGTGATGACGCTGGCCACGGCGGTCGCGGTGATCCTGGGGCTGAACCTGCTGTTCTACCGCACCGCGCTGGGACGCGCCTTCCGCGCCACCTCGGACGATGCGGTGACGGCGCAGCTGATGGGCATCCGGCCGCAGCGCATCTTCGCCATGGCCACCGGCATCGCCCTGGTCGTCGCCGCCATCGCCGCGCTCTACCTGGGCACGCGGGCGAATTTCGACCCGTCCATCGGGCCGGCGCGATTGCTCTATGCCTTCGAGGCGGTGATCATCGGCGGGCTGGGCAGC
Source organism: Paracoccus sp. FO-3 (assembly GCF_006386455.1). Lineage (NCBI taxonomy): Bacteria > Pseudomonadati > Pseudomonadota > Alphaproteobacteria > Rhodobacterales > Paracoccaceae > Paracoccus > Paracoccus sp. FO-3. The sequence continues at coordinate 21,979 of NZ_VCBQ01000043.1, forward strand.
CTCTGGGGCACGCTGGCCGGAGGCGTGGTGATCGGCCTTGCCCAGACCATGGGCGCGGCGGTCAACCCGGAATGGCAGATCCTGGCCGGGCATGTCGCCTTCGTGCTGATCCTGATGGTCCGCCCGCGCGGGCTGTTCCCCCGAGCCATCGACTGAAAGGGCGCCATGATGAAAACCACCTTTCCCGCATATCGCCCCCTGGCGCTCGCCGTCCTTGCCGCAGCCGCCCTGGCGCTGGTGCCGCTGATCGGCCCGCGCGCCGTGGTGCAGGACCTGTTCGGCATCCTCTGCCTGCTGGTGCTGGCGCTGAACTGGAACATGCTGGCGGGCTTTGCCGGGCTGGTCTCGGTCGGGCAGCAGGCCTTCGTCGGCATCGGCGCCTATACCATGTTCGCCGCCGTCATCCTGTTCGGGCTGGACCCGCTGGCCGGCGTGCTGCTGGGCGGGCTGGTCGCCATGGCGCTGGCCGTGCCGGTGGCCTGTTTCGTCTTTCGCCTGAACGGCGCCTATTTCGCCATCGGCACCTGGGTCGCGGCCGAGATCGCCCGGCTGGGCCTGAGCCAGTGGAAGGCGCTTGGCGGCGGCACCGGCACCTCGCTGCCCAAGGGCACGACGCGCGACATGCTGGGCGTCGGGCCGGTCAAGGAATGGCTGGGCGTCTCCAGCGCGGCGGCCAGCGACATCGTGCTTTACTGGCTGGCCTTGGGGCTGGTGCTGGTGACGCTGGGCATGTCCTGGGCCTTCCTGCGCTCGCGCATGGGGCTGGGATTGCAGGCGATCCGCGACAATGCCATGGCCGCGCGTTCGGTGGGCGTCGATCCGGTGCGGCTCAAGGCGCTGGTCTTTCTGCTGACCGCCTTCGGCACCGGCCTTTGCGGCGGGCTGCTGTTCATCCAGATCACCCGCATCACCCCGGACGCGGCCTTCTCGCTCGTGGACTGGACCGCCTTCGTGCTGTTCGTGGTGGTGATCGGCGGCATCGGCACCCTGCCCGGCCCCATCGTCGGCGTGGTGGTGTTCTATGCGCTGGAGCGGCTGCTGTCGGATTACGGCAGCGCCTATCTGATCGTGCTGGGCCTGTTCGGCATCGCGGTCATGCTGTTCGCCCGGCGCGGCATCTGGGGCAGCCTGTCCGGGCGCACCGGGCTGGAGCTTCTGCCGCTGGGCCACCGCGCCCCCGACCCTGCACCGGCCCTCCGGCCCTGAGATTCAAGAAAGGAAAGCATCATGTCCTATTTCACCGAAGCAGGCTCGGTCGAGGCGGTGAACGCCCGCATGGCCGAGGCCATCGACCCGCGGCTGCGGCAGGTGATGGCCTGCCTGGTCAAGCACCTGCACGCCTTCGCCAAGGAAATCGCCCTGACCCAGGAGGAATGGGAGATCGGCATCGACTTCCTGACCCGCACCGGCCAGATCTGCTCGGGCGAACGGCAGGAGTTCATCCTGCTCTCGGACGTGCTGGGCTTTTCCATGCTGGTCGATGCGATCAACAACCGCCGCCCCGAGGGCGCGACGGAAAACACCGTCTTCGGCCCCTTCCATGTCGAGGGCGCGCCGATCCGCGAGATGGGCGCATGCATCAGCCTGGACGGCAAGGGCGAAAGCTGCCTGTTCGAGGGCCGGGTGCTGGACCTGGACGGCAATCCCGTCGAGGGCGCGACCGTCGATGTCTGGTCCGACAATGCCGACGGCTTCTATGACGTGCAGCAGCCGGGCATCCAGCCGAAATGGAACAATCGCGGCCGCTTCGTCACCGGGCCGGACGGGCGCTACAGCTTTATCGGCATCAAGCCGGTCAGCTATCCGATCCCCGACGACGGGCCGGTCGGGCAGATGCTGGGCAAGCTGGGCCGCCATCCCTATCGGCCGGCGCATATGCATTACATGGTGACGGCGCCGGGCTATCAGCGCGTCGTCACCCATACCTTCGTCGCCAAGGACGACTATATCGCCGACGATACCGTCTTCGGCGTCAAGGAGACCCTGATCGCCCCCTTCCAGCGTATCGACGGCGACACCCTCTGGCGCTCGCCCTTCGACTTCATCCTTGTCCCTGCCTGAGCCGATCATGCCCAACGTCAAGATCTATATCGACGAAACCCGCCTCGCCGCCTGCCGCGACGCCATCGAGGACGCGCTGCCCCGCCTGCGCGACCTGCTGTGCGACGGGCTGGCGGTCGAGGCCAGCGCCTGCCAGATCGCCGCGCTGCCGGTGGTGGGCCTGCCCGACCAGCCGCAGGTGAATGCCGAGCTGCTGATCCTGCCGCGCAGCGAGCGCACGCCGGAACGGATCCGCGCCGTCGCCGGGACCATGCGGCAGATGCTGGAACAGGCCAGCGGCCTCGACGTCGCGGTGCGGGTGGGCATGCTGGACCCCGAGACCTATCTGGCGCTGAAATAGACCCTCAGCCGCGCCTCCGCGTCACCTGCTGGTCGTGTTCCATCCGCGCGGTCAGCCGGGCGAATTCCTCGGTCAGGAAGGCGATCAGCTGGCGCATGGCCGGCGGGCCGGGGCGGTTCTCGGGCATCAGCAGGCCCAGCTGCCGCTCGGGGTGGTCGATGCGCAGCGGCAGCGCCTCCATCGGCACGCTGCGGCGCGACAGGAACACCACCGAATAGGGCAGCACGGTCAGCGCGTCGGAACCCGCCATCACCGACTGGATCGAGGCCAGCGTGCCGCCCGAGAAGCTGACGTTGAAATCCTCTTGCCCGATGGATTTCAGCGCCCGCTCCAGGTCGCGGTAAAGCGGGCTGTTCGCCGGCGGCGCGATCCAGGTATAGGGCGCCAGGTCGGCCTGGGCGATGGCCTTGCGCCGGGTCAGCGGATGGCCTGCGCGGGCAGCGACCACGTTGCGGCTGGGCAGGACCGGGGTGAAGCTCAGCCCCGGCGGCACCTGGCTGGGATGCAGGGGCAGGATCGCCATGTCCAGCGCGCCATTGCGCAAGGACGCCTCCAGCGTGTCGACATAGCCATAGGACTGGTCGATCTGCACCTCGGGGTGGCGCATCTGGAAATCCGCGATCATGGTCGAGACCACCCCGTCCATGAAGATCGGCGAGCCGCCGACCCGCAGCCGCCCGGCATGGCCCTTGCGGAAGCGCTGGACCAGCAGGCTGGCCTCCTGGTTGGCAGCGCGGATGCGGGCGCCGAACCGCGCCAGGCTCAGCCCCAGCTCGGTCGGGCGCAGCGGCCGGCGGCCGGGCTGGAACAGCGGCATGCCGATGCGCTTTTCCAGCAGCGCCATGCTGCGCGAGACCGAGGGCTGCGACTTGCCAAGCGCCTCGGCCCCCTCGGTCAGCCCGCCCTTCTCGACGATCACCGCCAGGATTTCCAGATGTTCGCTGTCAATTTTCATAACTCATTATCATATTATGTTCCGTTCATCCGATCAATATCTGTCTTTGGCCGGTGTAGCTTGCCCAGGACCAGGATCGAGGGAGGAAAACCAGTGTCCTTTTTCCGCGAGGAATTCACCGCGCAAAGCCCGGCCGTCCGCGTGCGGTTCGGCAGCGGCCTGCGCAACAGCATCGCCGACGAGATCGACGCGCTCGGCGCCCGCCGCGCGCTGATCCTGACGACGCAGCAGCAGGCCGGGATGGCCGATGAGTTCGCCGCGCTTTGCGGCGACCGCGCGGCCGGCCGGTTCACCGGCGCGATCATGCACACCCCGGTCGAGGTCTCGGAACAGGCGACCGAACATGCCCGCAGCATCGGCGCCGACGTGCTGGTCGCGGTGGGCGGCGGCTCGACCACCGGCCTCGGCAAGGCCATCGCGCTGCGCACCGGCCTGCCGCAGATCGTCGTGCCCACCACCTATGCCGGCAGCGAGGCGACGCCGATCCTGGGCCAGACCGAAAACGGGCTGAAGACCACCATCACCGACCGCCGCGTGCAGCCCGAGGTCATCCTCTACGATGCCGAACTGGTCGCCACCCTGCCGGTGGCCATGACCGTGACCAGCGCGTTCAACGCCATGGCCCATGCCGCCGAGGGGCTTTACGCCCGCGACCGCTCGCCCCTGACCTCGCTGATGGCGGTCGAGGGGCTGCGCGCCTTTCGCGACGCCCTGCCCCGCGTCATCGCCGCGCCCGGCGACCTGGCCGCGCGGGGCGAGACGCTTTATGGCGCCTGGCTTTGCGGCTCGGTGCTGGGTCAGGTCGGCATGGCGCTGCACCACAAGCTTTGCCACACGCTGGGCGGCAGCTTCGACCTGCCCCATGCCGAAACCCATGCCGTGATCCTGCCCCATGCCATCGCCTATAACGCGCAGGCGGTGCCCGAGCTGCTGGCGCCGGTGGCCGAGATCTTCGGCGATGCCGATCCCGGCCAGGCGCTGCACCGCTTCGCCCGCGAAAGCGGCGCGCCGCTGGCGCTGCGCGACCTGGGCCTGAAGGAGGCGGACCTGGACCGCGCCGCCGAGATCGCCACCCGCAACCCCTATTGGAACCCGCGCCCGGTCGAGCGCGACGCCCTGCGCCGGCTGCTGGCCGCCGCCTGGGCGGGCGAGGCGCCGGGCCGCTGAGCCGCCGCCCGCGCGACCACCCGTTTCGACGAAAACCTCTGGGAGGAGAGACCCCGAATGACTGATATCATCACCGATGTGCTGATCATCGGCACCGGCCCGGCCGGCTCGGCCACCGCCGCGCTGCTGTCCAGCTACGGCATCGCCAACATGGCGGTGAACCGCTATCGCTGGCTGGCCAACACGCCCCGCGCCCATATCACCAACCAGCGCACCATGGAGGTGCTGCGCGACCTTGGCCGCGACGTCGAGGACGAGGCCTATATGTTCGCCACCCATCAGGAACTGATGGGCGAGAACATCTTCTGCGAAAGCCTGGCGGGGGAAGAGATCGGCCGGCTGAAGGCCTGGGGCAACCATCCGCTGTCCAAGGCCGAACACCTGATGTCCTCGCCCACCCGGATGAACGACCTGCCGCAGACCTATATGGAGCCCCTGCTGTTCAAGACCGCCTGTTCGCGCGGCACGCAGGGGCGGCTTTCCACCGAATACCTGCGCCACGAGCAGGACGAGACCGGCGTCACCACCACCTGCCGCGACCGGCTGACCGGGCAGGAGATCACCATCCGCTCGAAATACCTGGTCGGCGCCGATGGCGGCAAGTCGCTGGTCGCCGAACATGCCGGCCTGCCCTTCGAGGGCAGGATGGGCGTGGGCGGCTCGATGAACATCCTGTTCCGGGCCGACCTGTCGAAATACGTCGCGCACCGCCCCTCGGTGCTTTACTGGGTGATGCAGCCCGGCGCCGATGTCGGCGGCATCGGCATGGGTCTGGTGCGCATGGTGCGGCCCTGGAACGAATGGCTGATCGTCTGGGGCTATGACATCAACAGCCCCGAACCGGAAGTGACCGAGGAATTCGCCACCGGCGTCGCCCGCCAGCTGGTCGGCGATCCCGAGCTGAAGATCGAGCTTTTGTCCGCCAACACCTGGACGGTGAACAACTTCTACGCCACCCGGACCTCGAACGGGCGGGTGTTCTGCATGGGCGACGCGATCCACCGGCATCCGCCGTCGAACGGGCTGGGCTCGAACACCTCGATCCAGGATGCGTTCAACCTGGCCTGGAAACTGGCCCTGGTGCTGAAGGGCCAGGCGGGCGAGCGGCTGCTGGACAGCTATGACGCCGAACGCGCGCCGGTGGCCAGGCAGATCGTGACCCGCGCCAACCAGTCCATCACCGAGACCGGCCCGATCTTTGCCGCGCTCGGCATGGCCGAGGGGGTGGACCCGGTGCAGATGCAGAAGAACCTGCAAGCCCGCACCGACGGCACGCCCGCGGCCGAGTTGCAGCGCGAGGCGATCCGCAAGGCCATCGCCTTCAAGAAATACGAATTCGACGCGCATGGCGTCGAGATGAACCAGCGCTACCGCTCGGACGCCATCGTGACCGACGACCAGCTGGAGCCGGACTTCCAGCTCGACCCCGAGCTGCATTACCAGCCGACGACCTGGCCGGGCGCCCGCCTGCCGCATGCCTGGCTGTATCGCCACGACGACGGGGCCGAGGTCTCGACCCTGGACCTGTGCGGCCATGGCCGCTTCACCCTGCTGACCGGGCTGGGCGGCGAAGCCTGGGCCGAGGCGGCCGGCAAGGTGGCGCGCGACCTGGGCATCGACCTGGTCGCCCATGTCATCGGCCCGCGCCAGACCTATGTCGACCACAGCGGCGACTGGGCCCGCGCCTCGGAAATCAAGGATAACGGCTGCCTGCTGGTGCGCCCCGACCACCATGTCTGCTGGCGTGCGACCGGCCTGGTCGCGCAGCCCGAGGCGGAACTGGCCCGCGTGCTGCGCCAGGTGCTGGCGCGCTGAGCCCCGGCGGCCGGGCGCGTTCCGCAAGCACGCGCCCGGCGGCATGCCGCAACCCGCCCCGGCAGGGGGGGCGCCGCGGGCCGGCGCGCGGGGCCCGATATAACATCGCGGCATATTACCCGCCGATCATGTCATGCTGTGCCCCGCCCGCCTTTGCTAACCCTGCCGAGGGGGGAGGAGACCCGGAAAGACAGGCCGGCAGCAGCGGCGCCGCCCTGCCGGGTCGCTCCTTCGCGAACAGGAGGAGGAGGAAGAACATGACGAAGCCGAAAAGACTGGCCACCTTGCCGCGCCTTGCGCTGAGCGTGGCGACGCTGGCCATCGCCCATCCGGCGCTGGCGCAGGACGCCCGCCCCAACATCGTGCTGATCGTCGTCGACGACATGGGCTATTCGGATATGGGCGCCTTCGGCGGCGAAATCCCGACGCCGAACCTGGATGCGCTGGTCGGGGACGGCGTGCAGCTGACCAATTTCCACGTCGCGCCGACCTGCTCGCCGACGCGGTCCATGCTGATGTCGGGCACCGACAACCATGTCGCGGGCCTGGGCAGCATGGCCGAGGAAATCCTTGACGAGCAGCGCGGCCATCCCGGCTACGAGGGCTATCTGAACGAGCGGGTCGTCAGCTTCCCCGAGGTGCTGCGCGACAGCGGCTATCACACCTATATCTCGGGCAAATGGCATCTGGGCGGCAAGGAGGGCCAGCGCCCGAACGCCCGCGGCTTTGAGCGCTCCTTCGCCATGATGAACGGCGGCGCGCATCATTTCGACCAGACCGGCATGATCGAGGCGCTGCCCAAGGCGAACTATACCGCCGACGACCAGCCGATCGAGCTGGGCGAGGATTTCACCTATTCGACGGATTACTTCACCGCGCAGTTGATCGACCAGATCGATTCGGCCGCCGACGACGCGCCCTTCTTCGGCTATCTGGCCTATACCGCGCCACATTGGCCCTTGCAGGCCCCGGACGCATCCATCGCGCTGTTCAAGGGCAAATACGATGCCGGCTATGACGCGATCCGCGACGCACGGCTGGCGCGGATGCGCGAGCTGGGCCTGATCGGCCCGGACGTGCAGCCGAACACCACCCCCGACCTGTGGCCGCATTGGAGCGAGCTCGACGCGGCGCAGCGCGCCACCGAGGCCCGCAAGATGGAGGTCTATGCCGCCATGATCCACGAGATCGACCAGAGCGTCGGCCGCCTTGTCGATCACCTGAAGCAGAAGGGCGAATACGACGACACCATCTTCATCTTCTTCTCGGACAACGGCGCCGAGGGCCAGCTGCCCGAAAACATCATGGGCGGGCTGAACCGGGAATGGATCGACCGCGCCTTCGACAATTCGCTCGAGAACCTGGGCAGGCAGGGCTCGTATTTCGGCTATGGCCCCAGCTGGGCCTCGGTCAGCCAGACGCCGTTCCGCATGGTCAAGGGCTATACCTACGAGGGCGGCACCCGCTCGCCCGCCTTCATCTCCTATCCCGGCTGGAAGAATGGCGCGCGGCTGGACCAGTTCGTGCATGTCACCGACATCGCGCCCACGCTCTTGGACCTGGCCGGCGCCACGCCGCCCGCGCAGCGCGACGGCATCGCGCTGGCGCAGATGACCGGCCATTCGCTGCGGCCCTGGCTGGAGGGCCGGGCCGAGACGGCGCGCCCGCAGGACGAGCCGGTCTGCACCGAGCTGTTCGGCCGCGTCTCGGTCTGGAAGGACGGCTGGAAGATGGTGCATAGCAACAAGCCCTGGGGCACCGGCGATTTCGAGCTGTTCGACATCAAGGCCGACCCGGCCGAGAATCGCGACCTGGCGGCGGATCAGCCTGAAAGGCTGGCAGGGCTGAAGGCCGACTGGCAGGATTGCCAGGAGCGCTTCGGCATCTACTGGAACGAGGGGCTGGCACCGCAGATGGTCTATTCCAACGAGGCCGAATACCTGTTCCCGCGCCCGCATCCGGCCGGCGCCCGCTGAGGCCATGCAATCCGGCCCAGGGGCATCGCCGCCCCTGGGCCTTATCGAAAGGACCGGCCATGACCCTGGCCCGCCAGCACGACCCCGGCGACATGGTGCCCATCCCAGGCGGCCGCTTCCTGATGGGCTCGGACCGCTTCTATCCCGAGGAGCGGCCCGTCCGCCCGGCCGAGGTCGGGGCCTTCCTCATCGACCGCCACCCGATCACCAATGCCGCATTCGCCCGCTTCGTCGCCGCGACCGGTCATGTCACCCAGGCCGAGCGGCCGCAGCCGCACCCCTCGATCCCCGGCCGCATGGTCGAGCCCTGCTCGGCGGTCTTCACCCCGCCGCTGCCCGGCACGGTGCCGAAAGGCCCGGCCAGCTGGTGGCGGCTGGTGCCCGGCGCCTGCTGGAAGCATCCGGCCGGCCCGGCCAGCGACCTTGCGGGGCTTGGGGATCACCCGGTGGTGCATGTCGCCCTGGCCGACGCGCTGGCCTATGCCGAATGGGCCGGCAAGGCGCTGCCGACCGAGGCGGAATGGGAATGCGCCGCGCGCGGCGGGCTCGCGGGCGCGGAATATGCCTGGGGCGACAGCCTGACGCCGGACGGCCGGCACATGGCGAACACCTGGCAGGGCGCCTTTCCCTTCGTCAACGACCTCGAGGACGGCTTCGCCCGCACCTCTCCGGTCGGCAGTTTCCCGGCCAATGGCTACGGGCTTTTCGACATGATCGGCAATGTCTGGGAATGGACGCTGGACGACTATGCCGCGCCCCGCGCCGAGCCCGCGCGCAGCTGCTGCCGCAAGCCGCAGGCCAGCGGCGCCGCGACCAAGGTCATCAAGGGCGGCTCCTATCTCTGCGCGCCGAACTATTGCCAGCGCTACCGCCCGGCCGCCCGCCATCCGCAGCAGACGGACATGACCACCGGGCACCTGGGCTTTCGCTGCATCCGGCGGCTCTAGCCGCGCGGCGGAAGCACTAGCAGGCTGCTGAAAAAGGATTTTGAGAGGGCGACGCAGCGGAAATCGTTCTGGATCCAGCTGATATCGGCCCGAAAATGGGGTGTTTTCGGCAAATTTGAGGCGGATTTCCCGGTTCCCCGCCCGCGCTGTCCTGTCGCAAGGACTTTTTCAGCAGCCTGCTAGGCCCCCGCCGCCGCCAGCGGCCTAGACCCGCTCCAGCGCCACGGCGATGCCCTGGCCGACGCCGATGCACATGGTCGAAAGCGAGCGCCGCCCGCCGGTCCGCGCCAGTTCCAGCGCCGCCGTGCCGGTGATGCGGGCGCCGGACATGCCCAGCGGATGCCCCAGCGCGATGGCGCCGCCGTTCGGGTTCACCCGCGGGTCGTCGTCGGCAATGCCCAGCTGGCGCAGCGTGGCGAGGCCCTGGGCCGCGAAAGCCTCGTTCAGCTCGATCACGTCGAAATCCGCCGGGGTCAGCCCCAGCCGCGCCATCAGCTTCTGCGACGCCGGCGCCGGGCCGATGCCCATGATGCGCGGCGGCACGCCCGCCGTCGCTCCGCCCAGCACCCGAGCGATTGGCGTCAGGCCATGCCGCTTCGCCGCCGCCTCCGAGGCCAATATCAGCGCCGCCGCCCCGTCGTTCACCCCCGAGGCATTGCCCGCCGTGACCGAGCCGTTCGGGAACAGCGGGCGCAGCTTGGCCAGCGCCTCGGCCGTGGTGGCGCGGGGGTGTTCGTCGGTATCGACCACCACCGGCGCGCCCTTGCGCTGCGGGATCGTCACCGGCGCGATCTCGGCCGCCAGCCGCCCACTGGCGATGGCCGCCGCGGCCTTCTGTTGCGAGGCCAGCGCCATGGCGTCCTGCGCCTCGCGCGAGATGCCGTAGTCGTCGGCGACGTTCTGGCCGGTCTGCGGCATCGAGTCGGTGCCATGGGCCGCCTGCATCGCCGGGTTCACGAAGCGCCAGCCGATGGTGGTGTCGTGGATCTCGGCATGGCGGCTGAAGGCGCTCTCGGCCTTGGGCAGCACGAAGGGCGCGCGCGACATCGACTCGACGCCGCCGGCGATCATCAGCCCGGCCTCGCCCGCAGCGATCTGGCGCGCGGCGACCAGCACCGCGTCCATGCCCGAGCCGCAGAGCCGGTTGACCGTCGTGCCCGGCACCTCGACCGGCAGGCCCGCCAGCAGCAAGGACATGCGGGCGACGTTGCGGTTGTCCTCGCCGGCCTGGTTGGCGCAGCCGTAGATCACGTCGTCCACCGCCTGCCAGTCGAGACCGGCATGGCGTGCCATCAGCGCCCGCAAGGGAATGGCGCCCAGGTCGTCGGCGCGGACCGAGGCCAGCGCGCCGCCGAAACGGCCGATGGGGGTGCGGATGTAATCGCAAATAAAGACTTCGGTCATGTCACAGCTCCGGCACGACCAGGTCGCCGACCGCACCGTCCAGGTGCAGCCGCGCGCCGGTCACGGCTTGCAGGTCGTCAAGGGAAATCGCCGGCAGCTTCTCGCGCAGCACGAAACGGCCGTCCTGCACGTCCACCACGGCGAGCGAGGTATAGACGCGGGTCACGCAACCCACCCCAGTCAGTGGCAGGGTGCAGGCTTCCAGCAGCTTGGGCTTGCCGTCCTTGGTAACATGATCGGTGATGACCGCGACGCGCTTGGCGCCATGCACCAGGTCCATCGCGCCGCCGACCGCCGGCACGCCCTTGGGTCCGGTGGACCAGTTCGCCAGGTCGCCGTTCTGCGCCACCTGGTAGGCGCCCAGGATCGCCACGTCCAAGTGCCCGCCGCGCACCATGGCGAAGCTGTCGGCATGGTGGAAGAAGGCCGCGCCGGGCTTCAGCGTGATCGCCTTCTTGCCGGCGTTGATCAGATCCCAGTCCTCCTGGCCCGCGGGCGGGGCCTCGCCAAAGCCCAGGACGCCGTTCTCGGTATGGAACACCGCCTGGCGGCCGGGGGGCTGGAACTTGGCCACCATCTCGGGAAAGCCGATGCCAAGGTTCACATAGGCGCCGTCGGCGATGTCCTGCGCCGCGCGCCAGGCGATCTGGGCGTTGGTCAGTTTCCGGGTCATGCCTGCACCTCCTGGGGACGGACGGGGGGATAGGCCGCATCGGCGCGGTTCAGCGCCTCTTCCTGCGCCGGGTTCGCAACCTCGACGATGCCAGAGACGAAGATGCCCGGCGTCACCACGTGCTCGGGGTCGATGCCGCCCGGCGCGACCGCCCGCGTCACCTGCGCGATGGTGCGCGCCGCCGCCATCGCCATCAGGGGCGAGAAATTCCGCGCCGCCATGCGATAGGTCAGGTTGCCGTAATGGTCGCCCAGCTCGGCCTTGATCAGCGCCACATCGGCCTTGAGCCAGCGTTCCTGCACATAGGGCCGGCCGTCGAACTCGGCCACCGGCTTGCCGCGGGCCAGGTCGGTGCCATAGCTGGTGGGCGTGTAGAAGGCGGGGATGCCCGCGCCGCCGGCACGGATGCGCTCGGCCAGCGTGCCCTGCGGCACCAGGTCCAACTCGATCTCTCCGGCCAGGTATTTCTCGGTAAAGACCCGCGGATCGGCCGAGCGCGGGAAGGAACAGACCATCTTGCGGACCATGCCCTGCTCGATCATCGCCGCGATGCCGACATGGCCGTTGCCGGCATTGTTGTTGATGACGGTCAGGTCCCTGGGGCTGCCGGTGGCCAGATAGCGGTCGATCAGCGCGTGGATCAGCTCGATCGGCGCGCCCGAGCCGCCGAAGCCGCCGATCATCACCGTGGCGCCGTCCGGGATGCCGGCGACCGCCTCGACCAGGTTGGGGATGCGTTTGTCCATGAACTCCTCCTGCGGGTTCCGGGGATGTCATGCGCGCCTGGCCGCCGCGAGGCCAGAGGTTTCGTGCGTATGTTGACATTTGTTCAAACTGCGTAAAAACCTGTGCGCATGGTGAACAAGACCGACTTCATCGCCTCGCTTGCCAAGGGGCTTGGCGTGATCGAGGCGTTCCGGGCCGAACGCCCGCGCCTTTCCATCGCCGAGGTGGCCGAGGCGACGGGGCTGGACCGGGCGACGGCACGGCGCTGCCTGCTGACCCTGCACGAGTTGGGCTATGCCGATTACGACGGCAAGTTCTTCACCCTGACGCCGCGCATCCTGCGGCTGGGCATGGGGGCCCTGGCGGCGATGCCGCTGGCGCAGCTGGTGCAGCCCTGGCTGGACCAGCTGTCCGAGCAGATCGGGCAATCGACCTCGGTCTCGATCCTGGACGGGACCGAGATCGTCTATCTGGCGCGGGCGGCGCAGCGGCGGGTGATGTCCATCGGGCTGATGCCGGGCTCGCGGCTGCCGGCGCATTGCACCTCGATGGGCCGGGTGCTGCTGGCCGCCCTGCCCGAGCCCGAGGCGCGCGCCATCGTCGAGCGCTCGGACCTGACCCCGCGCACCCGCCACAGCCTGACCGCGCCGGACGAGATCATGGCGCGCATCCGCCAGGCCCGCGCCGACGGCCATGCGGTGATCGACCAGGAGGTCGAGCTGGGCCTGCGCTCGCTTGCCGTGCCGCTTTGGAATGCGCATGGCCGGGTGGTGGCGGCGCTGAATACCGGGGTGGCGGCGGTGCAATCCTCGGCCGAGGAGCTGGTCACGCTCTACCTGCCGGCGCTGCTCCGGGTACAGGAGGGGCTGCGCCGGGTGCTGCGCTAGCGGCCGGGCAGCGGCGGGCGCGGCCGGCCGGCCAGCTCGGTGGCGCTGGCCAGGTCCAGGCCGGCCATGCAGAGCAGGCGGGCCACGATCCGCTCGCTTTCCGCGGGCGAAAGCTGGCCCTCGGTGATCGCCAGGCTGGCGCCGATCAGCGCGTGGCAGGTCAGCCGCCAGGTCAGTTCGGCCGCCTCGGCCTCGAACCGGCCGGCCGCCGAGGCCTGGCGCAGGTCGCGGATGGCAAAGGGGCCCATCATGCGGAACAGCGCATCCGCGATCACCTCGGAACGGTGCAGCATCTGCCGCCAGCGCGGATCGCCGGTCGCGGTGTCCAGCACGGTGCGGATGCCGAAGGCATAGACCTGCGCCGGATCCTCGAACCTGTCGGTAACGGCCTGGATGCTGAGCCCCAGGTCGTGCATCAGCCCTTCGAGCACGGCGATGGCCAGTTCGTCCTTGGACCGGAAATAGTTGTAGATCGTCCCGGCACCGACATCGGCGCGCTCGGCGATCTCCAGCATGGTGGCGGCTTCGGCGCCCTTTTCGGTCATGATCTCGCGCGCGGCCTTGATCAGCGCCGCCCGGTTGCGCCGCTGGCGCCGCGCCACGCGGCCTTCGCCCTGGATCCCTGCCTCGGCCATGTCCTGCTCCGTATTCGGACATGAACCATATTCGGAAACGAATCGGATCTCAAGCCGAGGGGCGGGCTTGCGCCGCCGGCGCGACAAGAAGCCGCGGGTAGTGCGGGAGTTTTTGGCGTCCAGCCAATGGTTTGCAAGCTCTTGGCCAGTCTGAATTATAATCAAAGTTGACGATCATTCATTTTTAGAACAAATTCACCGCCGACCGATCCGCCCGCAAGGGGAGCGCGGGCGATCGGGCCGGAACCCCGGCAATCGTTTCAGGGAGGAGCAAGGATGACCCCATCAACCCAAGCCAGCGACACCGATGTCGCCATCGTCGGCGCCGGCCCGGTCGGCACGCTGCTGGCGATCCTGCTGGGCAAGCGCGGCAAGCGCGTGACACTGATCGAGCGCTGGAGCACGCATTACGATCTGCCGCGCGCCGTGACCTTCGACCACGAGATCGCGCGCATCCTGGCCACGCTGGGCATCGACGCCGAGAGCGACCCCTCGATCAACCATCACGACGAGCTTTATTACTGGCGCAACGCCAGGGGCGAGAACCTGCAGGTGGTGGACTGGCAGAGCCAGTCGGCCAGCGGCTGGCGCGTGCGCTACTGGTTCAACCAGCCGCTACTGGAAAAGCGCCTGCTAAAGCTGGCAGGCGGCATGCCGGAAATCACCATGATGCGCGGCTGGAATGCCGTCGCGCTGGACCAGGATGCCGAGGGCGTCACCCTGGCGCTGCAACAGAACCCCGAGGAAGTCGGCCCGGACGGCGAGCGCCGGACGATCCGGGCGAAATTCGTCGCCGGCACCGACGGCGCCAACAGCTTCGTGCGCCATGCGCTTGGCATCGAGAACGAGGACAAGGGCTATTTCTTCGACTGGCTGATCCTCGACATGCTGCCGAAATTCGACTACCGCGCCTCGCGCCCGGATGAGCCGGCGCAATGGCAGCTTTGCGACCCCAGGCGCCCGACCACCATCGTCCCCGGCGGGCCCGCGCCGCAGCCCGGCCAGCCCGACCGCCGCCGCTGGGAGTTCATGGTCCTGCCCGGCGAATCGGCGGCCGAGATGCAGAGCCCGGAAAGGGCGTGGGAACTGCTGCAACCCTGGGGCCTGACCTCCGAGAGTGCCGAGCTGGAGCGCGCCGCCGTCTATCGCTTCCAGGCCCGCTGGGCGAAGCAATGGCACAAGGGCCGCTGCCTGATCGGCGGCGACGCCGCGCATCTGATGCCGCCCTTTGCCGGCGAGGGCATGTGCGCCGGCGTCCGCGACGCGGTGGCCATGGCCTGGCGGCTGAACCTGATCCTCGAAGGCAAGGCGGGCCTCGGCCTGCTGGACAGCTATACCAGCGAGCGCAAGGACCACGCCTGCCATTACATCGACTTCAGCCAGGAGCTGGGCAGCATCATCTGCATCGCCGACGAGGCCGAGGCCGCCGCGCGCGACGCCCGCATGATCGCCGAGCTTCAGGCCCGCGGCCAGCGGCCGGTGCCGACCGACATCTGCCATCTCGGCCCCGGCGCCTGGTGCCCGGCCAGCGCCCATGCGGGCGAGCTGTCGGTGCAGGGCGTGGTCGAGCACAAGGGCCGGCGCGACCGCTTCGACCAGGCGGTGGGCCGGGGCTGGGTGGTGATCGGCTACGAGGCCGATCCGCTGGCGGCGCTGACGCCCGGACAGCGGGCGCAGCTCGACCTGCTGGAGGGGTTCGGCGTGCAGGTCTGCGCCCCCGGCGGCGGCTGCGCGGTGATCGACACCGAAGGCACCTACAAGCGCTGGCTCGACGAGATCGACGCGAAATACGTGCTGATCCGGCCGGATTTCTATGTCGCGGCCACGGCGAACAGCGCCGAGGCTTTCCGGCAGCGCGTCGATGCGGTGATGCAGGCGCTGGACCTGGCCGACAGCCCGGCGCTGGCGGCCGAGTAAGGGGCGGGCCTCCGATCCGGGCAAATGGCCTGATCGGTGCCTTCCAGCGCATCGACGGCAAGACCACCATTCGATGGACGCGGTGCGCAAGCCCGCTGACAGAAACGGCCGCGCCGGCCTGGCGCGGCCGTTGTCGTTTGCCGCCCGGAGAAGATATTCCATTACATGGAATGACATATCTGCAGAAAATGGCCAGAGAGGGCCGAAAGCCCGGCTCCCAGCAATTTTTACTTGCACTTTGCCGAGAATCGCCCAGAAATTCCCGAAAACGCGGCAGCTGTCATGTCCATATCATGGATCGCCAGCAGGGAGGGGAGGCCCGCCGCCATGGGAGGGATGCGATGCAACTGACCGACACCCAGCCAGAGGGCGAGCTGGCCCTGGGCGGCATCGAGGCCTTGGCCGAGCCCAAGCGCGCCGAACGCTGGATGCGCCCGGTCGAGATCCTGGCCGCCGGCCTTCTGGCGGTGATGATCGTCACCGTGCTGGCGAACGTGTTCTTCCGCTATGTGCTGGCCAAGCCACTGATCTGGGGCGACGAGGTCGCATCCATCAGCTTCATCTGGATGGCGATGCTGGGCGCGGCGCTGGCGGTGGACCGGCACGAGCATATGCGCCTGACCGTGTTCCTGCCGCTGCTGCCCGAGCGGCTGGCGCGGGTGGCCGAGGTGGCGGGGCAGGTGCTGGTCTGCGTCCTGCTGCTGCGGCTTTTGCCGGTCGCGGTGGAATATGCCTATGAGGAAAGCTTCGTCAGGTCGCCGGCGCTGGGGCTGCCGATGTCCTGGCGCGCCTCGGCCCTGCCGGCGGGGATCGGGCTGATGGCGGTGCTGGCGGTGATTGCGGTCCTGCGGTCGCGCGAATGGCGCATCATCGCCGCGACCCTGGCCGTCACGGCGGCGGCGGTGGCGCTGATGTGGTTCGCGCGGCCGGCGCTTCTGTCCATCGGCAACTGGAACCTGCCGATCTGGCTGGGCCTGCTGGTCGCGGTGCTGCTTTGCATCGGCGTGCCCATCGCCTTCTGCTTTGCGCTGGGGACGCTGGCCTATCTGACCTTCGCCAGCCATGCGCCGATCTTCGTGATGATGGGCCGCATCGACGAAGGGATGTCCTCGCTGATCCTGCTGTCGGTCCCGGTCTTCGTGCTGCTGGGCTGCATCCTCGACGCCACCGGCATGGGCAAGGCCATCGTCAATTTCCTCGCCTCGCTCCTCGGCCACGTCAAGGCGGGGATGAGCTATGTGCTGCTGGGCTCGATGTTCCTTGTCTCGGGGATTTCCGGCTCCAAGGTCTCGGACATGGCGACGGTGGCCCCGGCGCTGTTCCCCGAGATGCGCAGGCGGGGCCATTCCGCGCCCGAGATGACGGCGCTGCTCGCGACGGGCGCGGCCATGGCCGATACCGTGCCGCCCTCGATCGTGCTGATCGTCCTGGGCTCGGTCGCCGGGGTGTCGATCGCCGGGCTCTTCACCTCGGGCTTCGTGATCGCCATGGTGCTGCTGGTCGTGCTGGCGGTGCTGGCGCGCTGGAAGGCGCGGGCCGAGGACATGTCGGGGGTGCGCGCCGCCACCCTGCCGCTGATCGGCAAGACCGCGCTGATCGCCGCGCCGGCGCTGGTGCTGCCCTTCATGATCCGCAGCCTGGTCGGCGGCGGCGTGGCGACGGCAACCGAGGTCTCGACCATCGCCGTGGTCTATGCCTTCGTCATCGGCGTCGTGCTGTATGGCGGCATCCCGGTCCGCAGGCTGGGCACCATGCTGGTCGAGACCGCGGCCATGTCGGGCGCGATCCTGCTAATCCTGGGCGCGGCCTCGGCCATGGCCTGGGCGCTGACACAATCCGGCTTTGCCCGCGACCTGATGGCCGTCGTCACCGGCCTGCCGGGCGGCTGGATGGTGTTCATGCTGGCCTCGATCCTGATCTTCCTGATCCTCGGCTGCGTGCTCGAGGGGCTGCCGGCCATCGTGCTCTTGGCGCCGATCATGTTCCCCATCGCCCGCGGCCTGGGCATCCACGACATCCATTACGCCATGGTCATCGTCACCGCGATGAACATCGGGCTGATGGCGCCGCCCATCGGCATCGGCTTCTACATCGCCTGCAAGATCGCCAACGTGCCCGCCGACCAGGTCATGCGCCGGATCTGGCCCTATCTGGCGGCGCTGCTGGTCGGCCTGCTGGCCATCGCCGCAGTGCCGGCGTTCTCGACCGCCTTGCTTTGACGTCAACAACCCTCGGGGAGGAGGAAACCATGACCATCACCCGCCGCAGCATCCTGATGGGTGCCGCCGCAGGCGCGCTTGCCGCGCCCTTCATCCGGCCGGGCGCCGCCCGCGCCGCCGAGTTCAGCTACAAGATCGCCAACAACCAGCCCTTGGAGCATCCCAGCAACGTGCGGCTGGCCGAGGCGGTCAAGGCGATCCTCGAGGAAACCTCGGGCGCGGTGGACATCCAGATCTTCCCCTCGAACCAGCTGGGCGCCGATACCGACGTGCTGGGCCAGCTGCGCTCGGGCGGGGTCGAGTTCTTCCAGCTTTCGCCGGTGATCCTGTCGACGCTGGTGCCGAACGCCTCGATCAACGGCGTGGGCTTCGCCTTCCCCGACTACGACACCGTGTGGAAGGCGATGGACGGCGAGCTGGGCGCCTATGCCCGCGGCCAGATCGAGAATGCCGGCCTGGTGGTGATGGACAAGATCTGGGACAACGGCTTCCGGCAAACCACCACCTCGACCAAGCCGATCCAGACGCCCGAGGATTTCCAGGGCTTCAAGATCCGCGTGCCGGTCAGCCCGCTCTGGACCTCGCTGTTCTCGGCCTTCGGCGCGGCGCCCGCCTCGATCAACTTTGCCGAGGTCTATACCGCGCTGCAGACCGGCATCGTCGACGGGCAGGAAAACCCGCTGGCGATCATGAAGGTCGCGAAGCTGTGGGAGGTGCAGAAATACCTGTCCATGACCAACCACATGTGGGACGGGTTCTGGCTGCTGGGCAACCGCCGCGCCTGGGGCGCCCTGCCCGAGGACGCGCAGCAGGTCGTCGCCAAGCATTTCAACGCCGGCGCGGAACGCCAGCGCGAGGATGTCATGGCGCTGAACGCCACCCTGCGCGGCGACCTGGAAAGCCAGGGCTTCGTCTTCAACGACGTGGACCCGCAGCCCTTCGAGGACAAGCTGCGCGAAGCCGGCTTCTATGCCGAGTGGAAAAAGACCTATGGCGACGAGGCATGGGAGATCCTGGAAGCCGCCGTCGGCCGGAAGCTGGCCTGATGACGGACGCGCCCGCCCCTGAAGCGACCGGCGGCGCGCAGGCGGTGGCGCGCGCGCTGTCGCTGCTGTCGCTGGTCGGCAGGGGCGGCGACGCGGGGCTGGCGCTGGGGCAATTGGCCGCCGCCTCGGGGCTGACAAGGCCCACGGTGCGGCGGCTGCTGCTGGCCCTGGCCGCAGCGCGCATGGTCGAGCAGGACCGCCGCAGCCGGCGCTATCACCTGGGCCCCGAGGCCTATCTGCTGGGCACGTTCGCCGCCGAGCGCCACGGCATCCTGCATCACGCCCGCGATTCGATGCAGCGGCTGGCACGCCAGACCGGCGACACACTGCTGCTGACCGTGCCGCAGGGCGACCATACCCTGTGCCTTGAGCGGATCGAGGGCGATTTCCCGATCCGCACCCACGCCCTGATGCGCGGCGACCGCAAGCCGGCCGGCGTCGGCGCGGGCGCGCTGGCGATCCTGGCCGCCCTGCCCGCGCCCGAGGGCGACGCGCTGCTGCGCC